>JAKOSX010000171.1 GCA_029776595.1 Bacillota bacterium
ATTAGCGGCCCAGATGTATGACCGTGGGGTGAAAGCGATCTTTGCGGCGGCCGGCGGCGTCGGAATTGGCGCGATTAACGAGGCCAAATCCCGGGTAAAAGCTGGTGAAGAAGTGTGGGTTGTTGGTGTGGACGTTGATCAGTACGCCGAAGGGATCTATGATGGTGAGAAGTCAATAATCCTGACTTCGGCCATGAAACAGATCAAAAAGGCGACCTATGACATGATCAAAGCCGAAACCGAAGGGAAATTCCCCGGCGGCCAAATTCTCACCTTTGATGCCACCAATGACGGCATCGGTATTCCGGAGGATAACCCGAATCTCAGCGCCGCTGTGGAAAGCAAGGTGGCGGAGGTTTACGCCAAATTGAAGCGGGGCGAAATAGTAGTCTCCGATGTTCAGGGCGATTTAATCAAATAAGGTTATTTTCAGGAGGATGGTTGTCACCCTTGCTTGTTGGCGGGAAGAGGATGAACGGACCCATCCTCTTCTTTTCTTTTTTTGTAAAAATATATTATAATGGTGGGGGAGGAAAAAATGCAAAGGAGCGATGTAATGGAATATATCGTCGAAATGCTAAAGATTCGGAAAGAGTTCCCCGGCGTTGTCGCTAACGATGATATTACATTACAACTGAAACAGGGAGAAATTCATGCTTTGCTTGGGGAAAACGGCGCCGGAAAATCCACGCTCATGAGTATCCTCTTCGGGCTGTACCAACCGGATAGCGGTATCATTAAAGTCCGCGGTCAAGAAGTGAAAATTACTGACCCAAATGTCGCTAATGAACTCGGCATTGGTATGGTGCATCAACATTTTAAACTTGTTCATAATTTTACCGTTACCGAAAATATCATGCTGGGAATGGAAATGACTAAAGGCTTGATCATTGACCACACCAGGGCGGCGGAAAAGATCGGGCAGCTTTCAAAGAGGTATGGGTTGAATGTGGACCCCTACGCCAAAATTGAAGATATTTCCGTTGGGATGCAACAACGGGTTGAAATTTTGAAGATGCTCTACCGCGATGCGGAAGTGCTGATCTTTGATGAACCCACTTCCGTCCTTACTCCCCAGGAAATTCGCGATTTGATCGAGATCATGCGGAATCTGGCGCAGGAAGGAAAATCCATCATTCTGATTACCCATAAACTGAAGGAGATCAAAGCCATTGCCGACCGGTGCACTGTCATTCGCCGGGGACGGGTGATAGGCACGGTTGATGTGGCCTCAACCAGCGAAGAGGAGATGGCCCGGATGATGGTAGGCCGGGAGATACACTTCACAGTGGCGAAAACCCAGCGGGAAGCGGGAGATGTCGTCCTCCGGGTGGAAAACCTTTCCGCCCTTAATAACCGGAAGATGATGGGGTTAAAGAATTTCTCCCTGGAAGTGCGATCGGGGGAGATTCTGGGGCTGGCCGGTGTCGAAGGGAACGGCCAAGCTGAATTGGTGGAAGTCATTACCGGCCTGCGGAAGGCGGAAAGCGGCCGGGTCATTATGAAAGGAACCGACATCACCAACTTTTCCGTGCGGGAACGGATCCGGATGGGGATGTCCCATATTCCGTCCGACCGGCATAAACACGGTTTGATCTTGGATTACACTCTCCAAGAGAATATGATCCTAAAAATTTACGACCAGGCGCCCTACGCCGAAAGGGGTTTGTTAAACCAAGCGGCGATCCGTGAATATACGGAACGGTTGATGAAGGAGTTTGATGTCCGTTCCGGCCAAGGTTCCGTTAGTCTGGCCCGGTCGCTGTCGGGTGGTAACCAACAGAAGGCGATTGTCGGCCGGGAGATCGATATCGATCCGGACCTCCTCATCGCGGTCCAACCGACGCGCGGTCTGGACGTGGGGGCGATTGAGTATATTCACAAACGGATTGTGGAGCAGAGAGACAAGGGGAAAGCCGTGCTGTTGGTCTCCTTGGAATTGGATGAGATTCTCAATCTCTCCGACCGCATCGCCGTTATCTACAACGGTGAATTGGTCGGGATTGTGGAGGCGAAAGCCACCAATGAACATGAGATCGGTCTGATGATGGCCGGTGTGCAAAGGGGTGAGACCGCGTGAAAAAAGAGATGAGGAAGGAGTACACCATTGCCCTGGTCGCTGTTGGCCTCGGTTTACTGGCCGGCGCTCTGCTAATGCTTGTGACGGGGAACAACCCGATCCTCGGTTTCATCTACCTTTTTAGTGGCGGATTAATGAATATCGAACGTATCGGGAATACCCTGGCCACCGCCACGCCTTTGATTTTTACCGGGTTATCCGTCGCTTTTGCTTTTAAGACCGGGCTTTTTAACATTGGCGCCGCAGGTCAGATGTTGATTGGTGGCTTGTGCGCGACGGCGATTGGTTTGACCTTTTCTTGGCCAAAACCCCTTTTACTGCTTGTGATTATTATCGCCGCAGCCCTGGGCGGGGCCTTGTGGGGGTTGGTCCCCGGTTTGCTGAAGGCCAAATTCAATGTCCATGAAGTGGTCTGTACCATCATGATGAACTGGATTGCCTACTGGTCAGTTTATTATATTGTCCCCGCTCATTTTAAAGGGGCTTACCTGGAAACTGAGTCCCGACGGATTCCCGATGCCGCTTCTTTAAAGGTGAAATGGTTGACTGGACTTTTCAACGGCTCCTACATTAATCTTGGCTTTTTCCTGGCGATCATTGCGGTGGTTATTATCGCCTATATCCTGGAGCGGACCACTTTGGGTTATGAATTAAAGGCTGTGGGCCATAACCGGTATGCGGCGGAATATGCGGGGATCCTGGCCAACCGGAACATTATCTTATCCATGATGATTGCCGGAGCTTGCGCCGGCTTGGGCGGCGCCGCTTTCTATGTGGGCTATGCCTCCAATATGCAGATCGGCGTCTTACCCAGTCAGGGTTTTGACGGAATAGCCGTCGCGCTCCTCGGGGCCAATTCCCCATGGGGTGTTTTTATGGCGGCCATCTTCTTTGGTTTGCTCCATTCCGGAAAGGGGTTTATGAATGCCATGACCCAAGTGCCTCCGGAGATCGCCGATTCCATCATTGCCACCATTATTTACTTCTCGGCCACC
>JAKOSX010000172.1 GCA_029776595.1 Bacillota bacterium
ACGGATTTATCTCAATCTGACCGGTAATTCCGGGATGGCTACGGCCGGTATGGGAGATGTATTGGCCGGAATGATTGGAAGTTTAATGGCGCAGGGATTGCCGGCGGAAACGGCGGCGGTTCTTGGCCCTTACCTACATGGTCTGGCCGGGGATCTGGCGGCGGGCCAACGGGGGCCGGTGGGAATCGTTGCCGGAGATGTCATATCGGGAATACCGGAAGTATATAAGAAGGTGTGGGCATATGAATCCATATGATGAGATAATTCGCCCGGTTTGGGCGGAAATTGATTTAGGGGCGTTACGCCATAATCTTCAGGAGGTCCGTCGACTGATCGGGCCGGAAGTGGAGATTATGGCGGTTGTTAAAGCGGAAGCTTATGGCCATGGTGCTGTGAAAGTCGCCCAAACGGCCATTGAAAACGGGGCCACCTGGCTCGGGGTATCTTTGCCCGAAGAGGGGATTGCCCTACGGAAAGCCGGATTTACCGTTCCCATCCTGGTTTTTGAAGCATTGCAGCCGGACCAGGCGGAGGCCTTTATCATCCATGACCTTACGGCTACCGTCTGTATTTTGGAGTCGGCAACTGCTTTGTCCAGAGCGGCATTGAAAGCCGGTAAAACGGCCACCCTTCACCTGAAAGTGGATACCGGAATGGGGCGGGTTGGCGTCAGTTACGGTGACGCCCTGAAGATGATGAAAGACATCGCAAAGCTTCCTGCGCTTAAAGCCACCGGCATTTATTCCCATTTGGCTACGGCCGATCAGGCGAATAAAGATTTTGCCAATCTACAAATCCAACGTTTTACCAAAGTTGTTGCCGAATTACGGGAAGCCGGCCTGCTTCCCGAAAAAGTCCATCTGGCCAACAGCGCAGCGATTATCGATTTGCCTGCTTCCTATTTTAATATGGTACGACCCGGAATTATGCTTTACGGAATGAAACCGTCGCCTGAGATGTCCCTCTCCGGGAAAGTGGATCTCCGTCCGGTCCTGTCGCTGAAGACGAAGGTGATCTTTGTCAAACGGGTTCCGGCGCAGACCGGAATCAGTTACGGCCATTGTTACCGGACGAAAAAGGAGACCACTATTGTGACCATACCTATCGGTTATGCGGATGGATGGTCCCGGAGACTGACCAATCGGGCGGAAGCAATCATCGGTGGAAAAAAATATCCGGTGGTCGGGGCGATATGCATGGATCAATGCATGATCGATGTCGGAGATGATCCGGTGGAGCTGGGAGCGCCCGTGACGCTCATCGGAAAGGACGGGGAAGCCCAAATCACCGCCGATTCCATCGCCGAAACATTAGGGACGATTAATTATGAAATCACGTGCATGCTGGGGAGTCGGGTCCCTAGGGTGTATAAATCATGAGAGAACGGTTGGTTGAGATCAAACTTCCTTGGTTGGCACCGGACGAACCGGTGGTCGAAGTTATCCGCTGGCTGGTGGAAGTAGGACAGACCATCGATATTGACCAGGACTTACTGGTGTTAGAAGTTGACGGGGAGGAATTTATATTGCCTTCCCCCATTGACGGTATAATCACCGAATTATGCGTGGAACCCGGCGAATATTTAAGCGAAGGCCAGGTCGTGGCCGTTGTTAAATTGACCTGAAAGAATCCGTCATAATTTGTCCACCCTCCGGCATATGTTTAGTTGGGGGTGGATTTTTATGTGGCGGAAATGGTTCGTTGCGGCGATATGCGTCATGGTGCTTGGCAGCTGTGTGTGGGGGGCTGCCTATCCCGTGGTTTATTTTGAAATGGAGGATCCAGTCGGCGATGATTACGGGTATGGAAGCTATCAGTACCCGACCAACATAGCCTTCCAACCGTATAAAGGCATATTCGATATTATCGGCTTTAAAGTATGGGCTGAAAAAGAAGGGATGGTTTATTTTGATACCCGGTTTGCAACTATCACCAATCCGTGGATGGCCCCGGAAGGATTTATCCATCAAAACCTGAGGATATATATTGATACCACACCCAAAGGGGGATGTGTCACACCGGTAAAGCGCGGTCCCAATGTGGTTTTTCATCCGAAATTCGGTTGGGAGGTTTGTCTGAAAGCGGTCGGCTGGAACAATAGTCAACTCATCACATTGGAAAACGGCGTGATAAAAATTCGTACGTTAAAAACGGAAGTGCTGGGTGACGGCCAGACCATTCGGGTATCGGTGCCGACGGAACGGATCGGCGTTCCCGGGAAGCACTGGAAGTATTATGTTTTGGTAGGGTCTTATGACGGATTTGGGGAGGATTTTTTCAGAAAAGTGACAGTCCAACCGGGAGCCTGGGTCATCGGCGGCGGTACGGGGGATGGCTTTGAACCCCGTATCATGGATATTTTAGCCCCAAAACGCGGAAAGCACCGGCAGGAGGCCCAATTAAAATCGTTCAGTGCGGAGATGAAAAAATTGGCGGAATTGTATCCGGTCGGGCCTGGAAACCAAGGAGGCCACGGGGTGCTCTGGTTGGGAATTTTGGCGGCGGCTCTGGCCGGTACCGGCGGATATGCGATTTACCGTAAGCCAAAAGGTTTAAGCTGGTTTTGGGTTAAAATCGTGAAAAACGGGAAAACTTCTGCATAAGAAGATGAGCATGGAAGACTCCTCATCCCATAGGATGGGGAGTTTGCATTTGATAAA
>JAKOSX010000173.1 GCA_029776595.1 Bacillota bacterium
TAAAGATCATTTCCATAAGCATCAATCGCCACAATCACCGGGAAATCCTCCACCGTCAACCGGTGAATCGCTTCCGGGCCCAAATCAGGATAAGCGATAACTTCCGCTTTTTTAATCGAACGGGCGATCAACGCTCCGGCTCCTCCCAATGCGGCAAAATAGACCGCCTTGTATTTCATCATGGCCTCAATCACTTCCGGGGCCCTTTGGCCTTTGCCGACCATTCCCCGTAACCCGATCTCCAACAGTTTCGGGGTATAATGATCCATCCGTCCGCTGGTCGTCGGCCCGGCAGAACCGATCACTTTCCCCGGCGGCGTCGGACAAGGCCCGACGTAATAAATAGTCTCCCCGGCCAAATCTACCGGAAAAGGCTGTCCTGCATTCAATGCGGTCATCAACCGTTTATGGGCTGCATCCCGGCCGCTTATCATTTCTCCGTTGAGAAGCACCGTTTCTCCGGCCCTCAACTCCAAAATATCTTCTTCGGAAAGGGGCAATTTAATACGCTTCTGAGTCATTTTGATTCCCTCTCATTAATTTTAAGTACACCATGCATAGTAATCTTGGTTCCCTAGCACCCATTACCGATTACTCCCGTCTACTGTCTAACGCCTATATCACCGCGGTTTTGTGACGGGTGGCATGACAGGAAATGTTGACGGCTACCGGCAGGCCGGCAATGTGGGTTGGATAGGTATTGACATGCACCGCCAATGCCGTAACACAACCTCCCAAACCCTGAGGCCCGATGCCCAAGCGATTAATCCGATCCAACAATTCCGCCTCAAGCTTGGCCAACTCCGGGCGGCCATTGGGCGTCCCCACTTTCCTTAACAGGGCTTTCTTAGCGATCAGGGCCGCCTGTTCCATGGTGCCTCCGATCCCGACCCCGACCACAATCGGCGGACAGGGATTGGCACCGGCCCGGCTTACGGTTTCCACCACAAAATCTTTGACTCCTTCAATGCCCTGACTGGGCGTGAGCATCTTTACGCCACTCATGTTTTCGCTGCCGAACCCTTTGGGAGCAATAGTAATTCGAAGTTCCGATCCCGGCACGATGGAAGTATGAATGACAGCCGGCGTGTTATCTCCGGTATTAACCCGATCCAACGGATCGCGAACCACTGATTTTCGCAGATATCCTTCGGTATAGCCACGGCGGACCCCTTCATGAATCGCATCCTCAAACCCGCCGCCGGTCACCACCACCTCCTGGCCGTACTCGACAAAAAAGACGGCCATACCGGTATCCTGACAAATAGGAACCTGTTCGTCCCGGGCAATCTCCGCGTTCTTAATAATATTTTGCAGACAAACCTTCCCGACGGGCGAAATCTCGGTTTCATACGCCTCTTTTAACGCTTGATAGACATCGTCACCCAGCAGGCAGTTGGCCTCAACGCAAAGCCGGGCTACCGTATCAACGATCTTTTGATAAGTTATCTCGCGCATTTTCCATCTCCATCAACATATTCCATAAATCGGACGCAATCAGATATAATCTATGCCTACCTCCGGCTGCACATTCCGAAGGTCGCCATTGATATGTTCGTGAATCTTCAAAAGTTCCCTGCAAGTTAACTGAGAATTTACCATAAATATTTCAAGTCGATTAACATTTATTTTATTTGAAGGATTTTTAGTGAAAATGCTTAAGTATTGGAATAATGGACTCGGTGGAACCAGAAAGATCCGGAAGCAATTTGAAAAAGTCATCCGGCTATGATACAATTTAACCGTTTGCTGGATCTTTTTCTTCCAGTATCCTTCGACGTTTGCCAAGTTTTAAAATAAATTCCAAATCAGGAGGCGATTTTAACATGGAAATCCGCAATGCTGCCAATCCTAACGATGTCAAGCATTACACAACCGACCGTCTGCGCAGCGAGTTTTTAATTCAAGGATTGTTTAAACCAGGTGAAATTAAGACCGTTTACAGCCATATCGACCGGATCATCGTCGGTTCGGCTTGCCCGATTAAACCCTTAACCTTGGAAGCAGGCAAGGAAATCCGCGCCGCGTATTTCCTGGAACGCCGGGAAATGGGGATCATCAACATCGGCGGCAAAGGAACCGTTACCGTTGACGGTGTCGACTACCAATTGGACTATAAAGACGGCCTGTATATCGGAAGAGGCTCCAAGGAGATCGTCTTCTCCAGCGCGGACAGTTCCAATCCGGCTAAATTTTACTTCAACAGCGCTCCGGCGCATAAAACCTATCCGACGGTTTTAATCAAACCGGAAAACTGTGTTCAGGTCGAACTGGGATCTTTGGAGCAATCCAACCACCGGACGATTACCAAATACATACTCCCCGGCCAGGTGGAAAGCTGCCAGCTCGTTATGGGTATGACTTCCTTAAAACCGGGCAGCGTCTGGAATACCATGCCTTGTCACACCCATGACCGCCGTATGGAAGTCTATCTCTATTTTGAACTTCCGGAAAACGCCGTTGTCTTCCACTACATGGGAGAACCGACCGAAACCCGTCACATTGTGATGCGGAACGAAGAAGCAGTCATCTCCCCCAGCTGGTCCATTCATGCCGCTTCCGGTACCCAAGCCTATACATTCATTTGGGGCATGGTCGGGGAAAACCAAGACTTCGACGATATGGATGCAGTTGCTATGAAAGACTTAAGATAAGGAGGAAACACTGATGGATTACTTGAAACAATTCTCTCTCGAAGGCAAGATCGCTTTAGTCACCGGTGCGTCCTACGGAATCGGTTTTGCCATTGCCAAAGGGATGGCCAAAGCCGGTGCTACCATCGTTTTCAACGATATTAACCAAGAATTGGTGAACAAAGGCCTGGAAGCTTACAAAGCCGAAGGCATCGACGCCAAAGGGTATGTTTGCGACGTAACCAATGAAGAACAGGTTAACGCCATGGTCAAACAGATCGAAGCTGAAGTCGGCGTCATTGATATCCTGGTAAACAATGCCGGTATCATTAAACGGATTCCGATGACCGAAATGACCGCTGCCGAATTCAGACAAGTCATTGACGTCGACCTGAATGGTCCGTTCATCGTCTCCAAAGCCGTTATCCCCAGCATGATTAAGAAAGGCCATGGAAAGATCATCAACATCTGCTCCATGATGAGCGAACTGGGCCGCGAAACCGTTTCTGCCTATGCTGCAGCCAAAGGCGGTCTGAAGATGTTGACCAAAAATATCTGCTCCGAATACGGCGCATACAACATCCAATGCAACGGCCTTGGACCGGGTTACATCGCTACCCCGCAGACGGCTCCACTCCGCGAAGAGGGGCATCCCTTCAACAGCTTCATCATTTCCAAGACTCCGGCCGGACGTTGGGGTCAACCCGAAGATTTGGTCGGTCCTGCCATCTTCCTGGCTTCCGACGCTTCCAACTTCGTCAACGGACATATCCTCTACGTCGACGGCGGTATCTTGGCTTACATCGGAAAACAACCCTGAATCAAACCATGCTAAAAGAAAACCGGCCAGAAACTTCTGGCCGGTTTTTTGTTTAATTATTTTGCAGGCAGAAACCCGGAAAAAAGACTGTCACCCAACGATGACAGTCTTTCACGCAATTCACTTCTTCACGCTTTTCCCAATACCCTCAGGAGCACTGCTTTCTCTGCATGGAGTCTGTTTTCCGCCTGATCGAACATGATGGCATTGCTGCTTTCAATGGCCCAGCGGTCGATCTCATAACCCGGATGGATCGGCATATCATGCATGATCAATGCTTTGCTGTTTTTCAGCAAGGCCTCGTTCAGCTGATACGGTAACATTTTTTCAATGCGGCGTTTCTTCTCCTCTTCAAACTTGGGATCAAGGAAGAACTCCATATCCACCCAGGTGTCGGTATACACCACATCCGCAGCGGCCACTGCGGCTTTCAGATCCAACGTGTTTTCATATAAACCGGTTTTTGCGGCTTCATCGAGAAGTTCCTGATCTCGGCTGGCTTCATTGAATTCCGGACAAACCGTCGTCACTCTCATGCCCAGTTTGGTTCCGCCCTCAACCAAAGAGTTGGCCACATTATTATGGATGCCCACATAAACCAGATGAACGCCTTCCAATTGCCCCAAATGTTCTTTAATGGTGAGAAAATCCGCCAACCCTTGGGTCGGGTGGTATTTATTGTCGCATCCGTTGATCACCGGCACCCGGGAATACTCGGCCATTTCCTGCACTTGTTCAAAAGTCATTAACCGGGCCATGATGGCATCCACGTTCCGATCCAAATACCGGATTTCATCCTTTAGCTCGGCCAAAATAAAATTGGTGCTTCGCCAATCCAAGAAGATAGCATGGCCGCCTAATTGGGTCATGGCCACTTCAAAGGAGACCCGGGTCCGGGTAGAAGTCTTTTGGAAGATCATCGCCAAAGTCATATGGTCCAATGCATTCCAATAATTTTTCTGATTCTTTTTGACCTCAATGGCCAAGTCCAACAATTCGCGCAATTCCGAGCCGGACCAGTTTTTATAATTCAACATATGTTTTTTCGCCATACCCATCGCCTCTCACATTCAATTTTGGAAAGTAATGCATTTATTATAAACGATAGATGATATGAAAGTCCAGCAGGATCCATAGGACCCAGGGACTTTTTCCAATAAAGCTGTTGATTCATCGTTAGCGAAATGCGCTGAAAAGATACATCCGTTCCCAATACGACAGCAACAATAAATACAAGGCAAAAAAGAAAATACACCTTAAAATCGCTTTGGTACGTTTCCTCATTTGCCGACCTCGTCCTGTTTTTTCAAATTATACCAAACAATCCAATACGATGTAAATCAAGTCATGTCAAATAAAAAAACCCATGTTACCATGGGTTTTGTTTCAGATGGTTTACTGTTTTCAAATCCAGTCTGAAGATGAACTCTCTCACCAAGGCAGCCGTATGGGATACATCGCGAATATCCGCTATCCCCTGATGGCTATGGGCATACCGTACCGGTATCCCGATGACCGTCGTCGGCACCCCGCCGTGCGTATGAACCTGAATGGCACTGGCATCGGTCCCGCCGCTTTCCCTCACCGCCACCTGGTAAGGAATGCCGCTCTGCTGGGCCGTATCGATCAATAGATCGACCAAAGCCTGGTTGGCGATCATCGTCGGGTCGAACCGTCGGATCTGAGGGCCGCCGCCCATTCTTCCCTGAACGATGGAATTACCGGGGAAATCATCGGCCGGAACGCCTTCCAATACAATGCAGATATCGGGTTGTATCACCGGGCTGACGGCCTTTGCCCCTCTCAAGCCCACTTCCTCCTGGACAGTAGCCACTCCCACCACTTGATTGGGATGGTGGCTGCCCAACGTTTGTAAGACGTTGGCCAATACAGCACAGCCCAACCGGTCGTCAAACGCTTTCCCCATATATACGGACTGACCGGAAAGAGGGCGGGTTTGCACTGCCGGCACTACCGGATCCCCCGGCGCAATACCCATAGCTTGAACCTCCGCCGCGCTGCGGGCGCCGACGTCAATATATAAATCGTCCAGCTTCAGCTGGCGATTGCGTTCCTCTTCCCTCAGATAGTGGGGAGGCTTGGCCCCGATGACTCCGAGACGGTCCCCTTCCCGGGAACGGATCACCACCGGCTGGGCGAGTAACGACGGAGGCCACCAGCTTCCAAGCGTGACCACACGAAGTTCCCCTCCGGGCAAAATCCCCCGGACCATCAGCCCCACTTCGTCCATATGGGCTGCCAACATCACTTTGGGGCTCATCGTCGTGCCGGAATGGACAGCAATTAAACTGCCGAAATGGTCATATGTCACATTGGTATACTCGCCGACCCATGATGCGATTTTCTGCCGGACTTCCCCTTCAAACCCCGATGGCCCGAAGGCCTCCGATAATTCAATCACCATCTGTTCCAGTTCGATCACAGCATTACCCCCTAACGGTCACCAAAACGTCAATTTTGCTTGGCATTATAATACTCAATGATACCTTGGAAAATACCTTCGGCTGCCTTTTCACGGAACGACTCGCTGCGGATCATGTTTTCCTCTTCAAAATTGGAAAGAAAACCGAGCTCCACCAATGTGCTGGGCATTTGTGCTTCCCGGATGACCACGAAGTCATTGGTCTTTACGCCCAAACTATTCATTTGCGTCTTTTCAATCGCTTTTGTGATAACCGATTTCGCCAAAAGGGCACTGTCGGTACGGCCCTGGTAATAATAGACCTCCATCCCTTTCACTTCGCTTTTGGGATGAAAATTCGTATGAATGCTGATAAATAAATCGGCATACAGCGAATTGGCAATATGCGACCGTTCATACAGACTGATAAATACATCATCATTCCGGGTCATCACCACCCGGCAGCCCGCATCTTCCAATTTCTCCTTGAGCCGCATGGCCACGTCAAAGTTGACGTCTTTTTCCCGGGTCCCCTGCCGTCCGGTAGCCCCCATATCCACGCCGCCATGCCCGGGATCAACGACAATGGTCTTCCCGATCAACGGCGATTTTCGAAAAAGCACGGTAATTCTGCGCCGGTCGTTGGAATATCGCACGCTATATCCCACGTAATACCCCAGTGCAACCTCGATCCGGATTTTTAACTCCTGAATCGGAATCAGGGTAATCTGCTTCACCTGTTCCGAATTCACCTCGGGACTGCTCACTCCCGGTGCCAGCCGACTGAATTCCAGATCAATCAGGAGCTTGTCCGGATTTTTCAATTTCAGCAAGGTTTCCAGAAGTTCGCCGTCTCCTTCGATGGTCAGCGCCCCTCCCTGTTCGGTTTCCTCCCAATACAGGCCGGTAATGGTCTGAACGGTCCGAATCTCCACCAGAGTGGGGTCCTGCCGCGACGGTACAATAAACCAGGGCATCCCGTCCATCAAGTCCAACACGATCCGGACCGTTTGACTGTTGAACTGACTCATCCGTATCCCTTTTATCCACTGATTGTCTCCGGGAATGGGATCATTGGGACGGCCCAAAGTGGCCCCTTCGAAATCGATAACCAGCCGTTGCGGATTTTCACAGACCGTCGTCCGGTATTTGGCCGGGCCCGACGTTTTAATGTAAATTTTCCGTTCATTGTCTTTTTGAAAGAAACTGACTTCCTGGACGAAATAATTGAAAACAAGCAACAGTTGATTGGGATTTTCCGGATTGGGAA
>JAKOSX010000174.1 GCA_029776595.1 Bacillota bacterium
TGGCTGGTGGTTTTCTGATCGATGGAAATGGCCGGAGACAAACCTTCAATATAGTCCACGTCCGGCTTGTCCATCTGCCCCAGAAACATCCGGGCGTAAGCGGAAAGGGACTCCACATAACGCCGCTGCCCTTCAGCATAAATGGTATCAAAAGCCAAAGACGATTTGCCCGACCCAGACAGGCCGGTGAAGACCACCAACTGGTCCCGGGGGATCTCCAAATCGATATTCTTCAGGTTATGCACCCTGGCGCCCTTAATGCGTATGAAATCAACCGCCATGACTACCTCCCATGCTCTCCAAAACTTTCTCCCAATGACGAATTTCATCCCGAAGTTCGGCGGCCCGCTCAAACTCCAATTCGCTGGCTGCTTTCAACATTGCTTTTTCCAGTTCGTCGATGGTGTTCCGGATCTCTTCCGGACTCAGCTTGGGCTGACGTTTCAGTTCATATTCCACTTTTTCTTCCGCGGCCTGTTCAGCTTGGATCAAATCCCGAATCGCTTTCTTCACCGACTCCGGCGTAATTCCGTGCTCCCGGTTATACCGCAACTGGATCTCCCGCCGCCGTTCCGTCTCCCGGATGGCCCGTCGCATGGAATCGGTAATGGTGTCCGCGTACATGATCACTTTACCGTCCACATGTCGTGCCGCCCGTCCAATGGTTTGAATCAGAGACGTCTCGGAACGGAGAAAACCTTCTTTGTCAGCATCCAGGATGGCAACCAGCGAAACCTCGGGCAAATCCAAGCCTTCCCGCAACAGGTTGATCCCAACCAGCACGTCAAAGACGCCCAGCCGCAGCTCCCGCAGGATGGCCACCCGCTCCAAGGTCTCCACTTCCGAATGCAAATACCGGACTTTGATGCCCATCTCTTTAAGATACTCGGTCAAGTCCTCCGCCATCTTCTTAGTGAGGGTGGTAACCAGTACCCGCTCGTCCCGTTCCACCCGGACCCGAATCTCTTCGATCAAGTCGTCCACCTGGCCTTTGACTGGCCGTACCGAAATCTCCGGATCCACGAGCCCAGTGGGACGGATAATCTGTTCCACCACCTGCTGGGCCCGTTGCATTTCATAAGGACCCGGTGTCGCCGATACATAGATGACCTGATGAATCCGTTCCTCAAATTCATTAAAGCGCAGGGGACGGTTATCCAATGCCGACGGCAGCCGGAACCCATATTTCACCAATGTCTCTTTCCGGGACCGGTCTCCGGCATACATCCCGCCCACCTGGGGAATGGTGACGTGGGACTCGTCGATAAACATTAAGAAATCTTTGGGAAAATAATCAAATAAGGTGGCCGGGGCTTCGCCGGGCTCCCTCCCGCTCAAATAACGGGAATAGTTCTCTATGCCCTGACAATACCCAACTTCAGCCATCATCTCCAAGTCGAACCGGGTTCGCTGCTCAAGACGTTGGGCCTCCAGCAACAAACCGTCCCGGCGCAACTCGGCCAAACGCTCTTCCAATTCTTCCTCAATCTGCTGAATGGCCCGTTTCATCTTCTCTTCCGAAGTAATATAGTGAGTTGCCGGGTAAATCTTCACTTCTTCCAGTTCCTGCAGGACCTCGCCGGTCAGTGCATCCACTTCCCGGATCTTCTCCACCTCGTCGCCAAAAAGGTCAATTCGGATAATATTCTCGCCGTACGCCGGGATGATCTCGATGACATCGCCCCGCACCCGGAAGGTCCCCCGGGTAAATCCCACATCGTTCCGGCTGTATTGGATACCGACCA
>JAKOSX010000175.1 GCA_029776595.1 Bacillota bacterium
CCGATTGGCAGAAGGTGAAAAACCGGGTGAAAGAGTCCATCCGGGATATGGCGGAAGGCCTTTTGGAATTGTATGCCCAACGGGAAATTACGCCGGGTTACGCCTTCAGTCCGGATACCGTTTGGCAGCATGAGTTTGAAGAAGCCTTTTACTATGAGGAGACTCCGGATCAGCTGCGAGCCATTGCCGAGATTAAAAAAGATATGGAGAGCAGCAAACCCATGGATCGTTTGCTCTGCGGCGACGTGGGCTACGGGAAGACGGAAGTGGCCATGCGGGCTGCTTTTAAAGCGGTGATGGACGGAAAACAGGTGGCGGTGTTGGTCCCGACCACCATTTTGGCGCAGCAGCATTTTCTGACCTTTACGGAACGGTTTGCCGGTTATCCGGTGACCATCAAAGTGCTCAGTCGTTTTCAGTCGCCAAAAGAACAAGCAGCGGTGGTAGCCGGCGTTTTAGACGGGAAAGTGGATATTTTAATCGGAACCCACCGGATGTTATCTTCCGATGTTCATTTTAAAAACCTGGGGTTGTTGATCATCGACGAAGAGCAGCGTTTCGGCGTGACGCACAAGGAAAAAATTAAGGAAATGCGGAAAAATATTGATGTACTGACGTTGACGGCAACGCCGATTCCCCGGACGTTGCATATGTCTTTGGCCGGGGTGCGGGATATGAGCATTATTGAGACGGCTCCCCAGGGAAGGTTCCCCATCCGCACTCATGTTCTGGAATATAACGATGAAGTGATCCGGGAAGCCATTCAACGGGAGTTGGATCGGAACGGGCAAGTATATTTCGTTTATAACCGGGTGGAAAGCATTGAACGGATGGCTTCGCATTTGCAAAGTTTGGTGCCTAAAGCCCGGATTCTTATCGGCCATGGCCAAATGGACGAGGAACAATTGGAACGGGTGATGCTGGACTTTTATGACGGAGAAGCGGATATCTTGCTTTGCACGACGATTATCGAGACCGGGCTGGATATTCCCAATGTGAATACGTTGATCGTTTACGATGCGGACCGGTTTGGCCTGGCGCAGCTGTATCAATTGCGCGGCCGGGTCGGGCGGAGCCACCGGATTGCCCATGCCTATTTTTGCTATCGCAAAGATAAAGTCCTCAGCGAAAATGCTGAAAAGCGGCTGGCTGCCATTCGGGAGTTTACCGACCTGGGTTCCGGTTTTAAAATTGCCATGCGGGATTTGGAGATCCGAGGTGCCGGCAATCTGTTAGGCCCGGAGCAGCACGGCCAAATCGGGGCCGTCGGCTTCGAAATGTATTGCCGGTTATTGGAGGAAGCGATTCGGGAGAAGAAGGGCGAAGTGGTTCCTGAATTACCGGAACCGGTCATCGAAATTCCGGTGGATGCGTATATTCCTTCCGACTATATCAGCGATCACAAGCAAAAAGTGGAAATTTATAAGAAGATGGCCGCGATTCAAACGGTGGAAGCGGCAGATGCCATCGTGGAAGAATTGACGGACCGGTTTGGTGATCCGCCGCAACCGGTGCTCAACTTGACCTATTTGGCCAAGATCAAGATTATGGCCAGGATAGCCGGTATAGCCAGCATTACCAAGGAACGACAGGAATACATCGGCAAACTGCATCAAGGCCTGGTGGTGGATTATGAAAAAGTCCTCCAGGTTTTACAGAAGTACCGGAGCGGTTTCCGTTATCAGCCGGGCCGTCCGCCGGTCTTCAAATGGAGATCCACCGGAAAAGACGGTGAGCTGCTGCAGATGATTTTGGATACATTGATGATTATTTCCGCACCTGGGATCGGGGGTTAACAAAATATAAAGTTTGGCTTCCTGATTTGGTATTTATTTTGGGAAAAAGGGCATGCTAGGAATGACCACTGATGGTAATAGTTCAACAGCTAAACCGGGAAAACGAATAAAAACGGAAAGGTAACTATATACTATCATTAAAGGTAGAATGGGATTTACTCCAACTCACCTGGGTCGTACGGGTGGCAGGATCTCTGGCACCTCAATGGAAGCGAAAAGTCAAAGTTTTAGAAAAAGGAGGGAAAAAGGGGATGAAAGCGACTGGAATTGTGCGGCGGATCGATGATCTGGGCCGAGTGGTCATCCCCAAAGAGATTCGTAGAACGCTGCGAATCCGAGAAGGCGACCCGTTAGAGATCTTTGTGGACCGTGAGGGAGAAGTGATTCTCAAGAAATATTCTCCCATCGGTGAATTGGGTGATTTCGCTAAAGAGTACGCCGATTCTCTCTACGAGTCGACCGGACATATCGCGTTAATTGCTGATCGGGATATGGTGATTGCAGTTGCGGGAGCCCCGAAGAAGGAGTTCCTGGATAAACCCATCTCCCGGGCGGTTGAGAGAGCGATTGAAGATCGAAAGGTAGTGTTAATCCCCAAACCGGGCGATCATAAGTATTGCGAGGCATGCCCGATCATCGAAGAAGAGGGTAAATGTAAGTTTACCGCGCAAGTCATTGCGCCGATTATTGCTGAAGGGGACCCCATTGGTGCAGTTATCCTTTGCTCCAAGGAACCCAATGTGGTCATGGGGGACTTGGAGGTCAAAGTAACGGAGACAGCGGCCGGTTTTTTAGCGAAGCAGATGGAACAGTAATTTCGCAAGCCGGTAAAGTTGGCCCGGGCGGAACCTTTATCCAAATCCAAAAGAAGAAAAAAGTGGAGGGGCAACCACCACTTTTTTTATGTCAGAGGATGGTCAGTCCTCTTTTTTATTGTTCATCATCGCAGTCAATAAGGTGGATAAGAGCGCCGGATTTAATCCGCTGCCGTTCCCGTTTTTACCGTCCTGGCCGGCTGCAAGCATACTGAGCAGGCTGGGAGCTATTTCCATTAAAGAATTGCGTTGACCGGAAGGCAGTTGCTGCAATAATTCCCCGAGATTGCCCAAGGGGTTGGGCGTTGCCAACGTCGGAGCATCGTTGCCATAATTGATAAAGAAAGACAATAAACGCTGAGCATCGGGGCTGAGTAGCGGGGTGATGATGGAAAGCATTGCCAGATCGTTTTTATCAAAAAAAGGATTATTCGGATTATCGCCGGAATCGGATTTCCCGGAAGATTCGATGCTTTTTAGACCTTTAAAATCTTTATCTTTGTCTTTTTTTGAATCGTGCGAATGTCCCATTTCTTTGCCTCCTTTAAGACGGGTTACTATATCATATTACATTTCCGGGATTGGCGAACCGTTTTTTGACGGAATTCTTCAGGAAATGAGCTTGGACGGTAAGATTGGGAAAACGACAGGAAAAACGCTGCAAAAGACGAATAAATGAAGAATATACGGAAATGAAAGGAATAGCGATGGAACAGACGGCGGTTGAGTGTGAAGCCATACTCCGGCATTTGCAGGAGGATTATACTTTAAAACGGATTGTATTCAACTTGGAAGGGCACACTTTTGAAATTTATAAGGTTGAGGATATCGATCCGCTGCTGGACCGGATTTCGGATCCAGAGGAGATTCCCTTTTGGGCGGAGTTATGGCCGGCTTCCATTGGTTTGGCCAAGTTTATCCTGGAACATGCCGATGATTTCCGGGAGAAGCGTTGTCTTGAGTTGGGGGCGGGTGTAGGGCTGGCCGGTATCGTCGCCAAAAAGGTGGGAGCGATGATGCTCCAATCGGATTATGTGCAGTCGGCGTTGGAGTTTTGTCGGTTAAATTGTCGTTTGAACCGGGTATCTGCTTCGGAGTTTCTGATGGCCGATTGGCGTTCGTTTCCGGAGAGCGCGGGAACCTTTGACCGGATTATTGGGAGCGATATTTTGTATGAAAAAACTTTACATTCGGCATTGACGGATATCTTTTGGAACCATTTGAAACCGGGCGGGAAAATAATTTTGGCGGATCCCGGCCGGGATTACGCCCGAAACTTTGTGGAACAGAATAAAAGCCGGGGCTGGCATGTCAGCGAAGCGCTGATCCCAACGGAGTATGAGTCTAAAACTTACCAAATCCGGATATATCAGCTTACGTGGGCCGGGGAACCTTAAAAAAGGATTAACGTTAATTTTAATATCCATGAAAGGGATGAAGGTTTTCGTTATAAAAGCTTTCAGCCGTCTGACGGTTATCAATAGGGAGGTTTTTGCCGGTGAACGAGTTTCGATTTGACAGCCATACTCCTCGGGAGCGAATCCCGTATATTTTCACCGCGCTCATTTCCGGGACTATTGCCGCTTTTTTAGTTCTTTTGGCCGTTAAATATACAGGATTGGGCCAACTGTTGCTCCAATCGTCGGAACCCCTCATTCAAATCCAGACCCAGTCTCAAGCCCAAATGCAGACTACTTCGATGAATGATTACGAGAAGACCATTATCGATGTGGTCAATCGGATTGGGCCGTCCGTGGCGATGATTACCACTAATACACTGGTAGAGGATTTTGACTTCTTCAGTGGGTTGGAGATTCGCAATGTCCAAGGATTGGGTTCAGGGGTGGTTTTTCGGAAAGACGGATATATTTTGACGAACAATCACGTGATTAACGGCGATTCGGGAACCGCCGACAAGATAGTGGTAATATTGTCAGACGGTAAATCCTATCCGGCAAAGGTTGTCGGCGTGGATCCCCAGACGGATTTGGCCGTTTTAAAGATTAATCATAATAATCTGACAGTCCCGGAATGGGGCGATTCGGAGAAGGTCCAAGTGGGGCAGACCGCCATTGCCATCGGCAATCCTTTGCAGGAAAACCTGAAAAATACGGTGACGGTAGGGGTGATCAGCGCTAAGGGCCGGGTGATCGATGTCAATGACCGGATCAGGCTGAGGAATATGATTCAAACCGACGCCTCCATCAATCCGGGCAATTCCGGAGGGCCCTTGTTAAATTCCGCCGGCCAGGTCATCGGGATTAATACGTTAATTGCTGCCAAATCCCAAGGGATCGGTTTTTCAATCCCCAGCAATATGGCACGTAGTGTGGCTACCCAGTTGATTGAGCGGGGGTATGTTTCCCGGCCGGGGCTTGGGATTGCTTATATCCACTTTACGGAGGATAACAGCCGGATCCTTGAAGCCCGGCTGGGGCAGACGCTGCCGGTGAAATCGGGCATTTTCATCGCAAAAGTGCTTCGGGGCAGCGAAGCGGATAAAGCCGGCCTGCAACCCGGGGATATCCTGGTGTCGATTAACGGGACTAAGGTTACGGATACCGATTTGGTCCGGGAGATAACCGCTACACATAAAGTGGGTACTTCGTTGAAAATCGAGTATTACCGTAATGGTAAAAAATACAAAACCACCGCCAAGATAGGGGAGATGAGGCAATAGTTTTATTGAGGTGAGAGGAGAGAGTCAGGAGACAGTAGTTAGAAGACAGAATACAGAAGACAGAAGTCAGAAGAAAACCAAAGCTCTACTCGTTCCTCATGTTTCATGCCTCTAAATCTCACCCCGCCTTCTCCTAAAGGATTGGATGATAGAGCTTGAAACTTTAGCGTTTTGGAAATATCTCCTGACACCGAAGTCCTGACAGCTATATCCTGTCTATGTCCTGTGAACTGTGAACGTATGTTATGAGGAGGAATTATGCCCCTGGTTCGAATCTTAACTGTTGGGAAGCTGAAAGAGAAATACTGGGTTGAGGCGCAGGCGGAGTATTTGAAGCGGCTTCGGCCTTATCTGAAGCTGGAGTTGAAGGAAGTGGCCGACTTTCCCTGCCCGGATAATGCGGGGCCTGCTTTGGAAGAACAGGTGCGGCGGCAGGAGTGTGCGGCATTGGAGAATCTGATCATCCCCAAAAGTTTCCTGGTGACTCTGGACTTAAGAGGCAAACAACTGACTTCGCCGGAACTGGCGGAGTTTTTTAACGAACGGCTGATGTATGGGGAAGATGTGACGATGGTGATCGGGGGGTCGCTGGGCCTGACGGAAGAGTTGGTGAAACGGGCCAATCTGAACCTGAGCTTTTCAAAGATGACTTTTCCGCACCAGCTGTTCCGGGTGATGTTATTGGAGCAGATCTATCGAGCCTGCCGAATTATGCGGGGAGAGCCGTATCATAAATAAAATTGCATAACGAGAACTGATGATTTAAAATAAATGGTAAAGGAGGGGAAAAAATGAAAACAAAACAAAGGTACTTACCCGTACGTTTTTTTTCTTTCTTATTGTTTCAGGCCTGGTGATATTTTCTAACTTTTCCTTTATGCGGGCAGATGCTTCGCAAAGTAAGGCGAAGTTGATGGTTTTGTGTTTGCAGCCTTTGGTTTACTCGGATGCGGACGAGCGATGGAGATTTTCTCTTGCTTTCCAGGAA
>JAKOSX010000176.1 GCA_029776595.1 Bacillota bacterium
AACTTCATCTGCTAATGGAACTGTTGGTCGCAATACCAACATCGCTCTTTTCAACCTTCCCTCGTTGAAATCAAATCGGGAAGCAGTAACCTCCGCTTTTCCGGTCTGACGGATCTGTTCCCGGATGGTTGCCTCAAGTTTTGCCTGATATTGCTTTTGATAAAAATCCTCCCAGCGGGTACGTAAATCCAATCCTGCTGCTACAACATTCTGTGTAGCCTCCTCATTGACCGTTGCTGATGGCCAATCCAATATTGCCGGAATCTGAAAGACCATGAGTAAAGGCTGAAGCAAGATGGCAATGATCACCAGGCCCATAACCAGCTTAACTACATTTTTCATGGCATTGGCCGGTAAGATCATCTCTAAAAACCCAGCCAATATCACCACGGCCGCCACTTGCTTCAACCAATCTGCAATTATGTCCATCCCATCACCTGACCCCGAAACCGGCCACACCAACTAAAATGGATATGGCAATGAAAAACATGAGCGCTGTGATGACCACCGATCCGAACAAATGAAGGAAAGTCCCTCCCACGTTCTGTAAGGCATCGGGCAGCCTGCCATTGCCCAGAGGCTGAATCAACGCGCTGGAACAATAGTAAATCAGCGCCACCGCCAGGATTTTAATCAAGGGGAAAACGGTAATCAACACCACTAGTCCTAAACCTAAAACCCCGACTCCGCTCTTTAGAACTTGAGGACAACCGGCAGCCATCTCCACTGAATCCGAAACCGCGCCACCAACCACCGGTAAAAAACTGTTAGTGAAATACTTCATCGTCCGTAAGGCCATACTGTCGGCCACCGACGCAGCAAATCCCCGGATCGTAATGAGGCCGATAAATACGGTCATAGCCAGTCCCAACAACCCCAAAGCGATGTTACGTAATAAGTTGGCGATCTTATTGACTTGAAACCCTTCGGAAAGAAACTGAACCATTCCGAAGACGCCCGAGAAAAGAATTAGCGGAAAAATAACCCCCTTCACCAGCCCGGCGATGATCCCCACTGCCGAAACCAACAATGGATGGACAATGGTCGCTGTGGTTATCCCGCCGCCAGCTACAATCAAACTAAAGATGACCGGAATAATCGCATACATGAAGTTAGTCATCTCCACCACTGCTTCCTGGGCAACGGCAAACGTCACCCGAAAACTGTTAAGCACGATCCCCATGACAATCAGGAAACAGATACCAAAAGCCACTTGATTGACAGTATCCGTTTCGAAAGCATGCTGTAGATTTTGGAGAATTGCTAACGATATAGCGATCAAAAACAATTCCGCAAGTAACCGCAGGTTGAAAACTAACTCCCGCATAAAATATTTGAAAACTCCCCGGCCGATGGAATGAATATCCCATTCCGGCCCGGTCAGCCCCCACGATTTCACATCCAGATTGGGAAGATACATCATCACATCATGATCGAGGCGGTCGATAAACCGGTTCAATTCACTCAGATCGAGAGCCTCGGTAATCTGGGACGGAAGCCCA
>JAKOSX010000177.1 GCA_029776595.1 Bacillota bacterium
CCATTGTCCCAGCTTGGCGTAACGTTCATCTTTGATAACCGATTCCACCCGTTGCCGCGTATCAGGGGTCAAATGCCTGGAAATCGGCAGCAACGGCGGATGGCAGGCCAACTCCAGCATCGTCAGGGTATGATGACTGATTCCCCGATGGCGCTCCCGGGGATCGGCCCCGCTGATCCGGGGAACCGCAATGGACTTTCCTCCCAACCGGCATGTCAAATCAATGACCCACGACTGTTCGACGCCGCTGAACCCCATTTTCGTTCCCGTGCCTACGATTCCGGGGCCAAGGGCCACCACAATCAAATCCGCCTTCACCCCATGCCTGGCCAGAAGCAATGCCGAAGGAAGGCTGACGGCCTCCAGATCTCCGCCGAAAGCATTACCGGCGGTAATGGTCACATCCAGCCATCCACGTTTTTTCAAATCACGGACCAGATCGCTCAAAGCGATAGGTAAAGCAGCTCCGTCGGTCATAATATAACACACTCTGGGCGATCCGCCAAAAGTCTCCCGGAAACCCAGGATAATACCGGGAAGCATGCTATGTAATGACGCGGCAACCACCGGAGCCCCGTCCAACGAATCACAGTTTTCCATGACGGCATGATAAGGGCTGTTCTCTTCTTCTGCAGCCAAAACCGGCATTTGCCACGGCGTATATCTCAATTTCATAATATGGCCCGGAAAATCACCGGAAATATCTTCGGGATATTCCGGTAAAATAAAGTGTCGTCCACCGGTTCCCAACCCCAATTGAACGGCAGCGGAATTCATGCGGACTTGGTCACCGGGCTCCACCCGTCGGTAAAGCTGGGGATAATTATAAGCCCGCTCCATCCGGCCGCTGTCGTCCACTTGGACCCATACCTCTTGTAATTCGGGAGTATCTTTAATAATTTGAGTCACCCGGCCGTGAATCACCGAAAACATGAACCGTCCACCTGGCTTTCACCTCAACATTAAAACCTGCACAATGCAGGTTTAACAGTCGCTCAACCTTATTGTCTGTTACTTCGGGAAAACCGGCGATATCTGGCTGTGGATTGCATGAATACTATATATTGTTGTGTTTCCCGGATTTCTTGTTCAAGCTCTTCGAGCTTAGCTTGGGTAATGGCAAACCGGTAATCATTGTCGCTTTTCCACAAAAGGACAAACCCCCACCCGCACAATAAAAAAGTGATTAAAAAGGCCTCAGGTTCAAAGGCATCATAAATCAAATAAACCACGATGGATAAAATGCTCAGGATCAATAAAATCAATCCGAAATAGTAATTGTTATCCCGTTCGGGTTCCCATTTAATGACCTTGCAAAACCATTCAATCATTCGCTTCAGCCTCCATCTCCTGACTTTCCAAAACTATCTCGTCATTACCTGTCCACTCCGGAATCCGGGGCAGATCCTCCAGGCTGTTCAATCCGAAATACCGCAAAAACTTTGTCGTGGTCCGGTAAAGAATGGGCCTACCGGGCGCATCTTTGCGGCCGGCTTCTTCAATCAGGTTCTTCTCCAGCAAAGTCCCTAACGGGCTTTCCACGCTCACGCCGCGCAACGACTCAATTTCCGCTTTGGTAATCGGTTGCTTGTAGGCAATGATCGCCAACGTTTCGACGGCCGCCTGGGACAAGCCGACATTCCTGGGGATTTTCTGGAGTTTCTCGATATAAACGGCACATTCCGGATGCGTGGCAAATTGATAACCGTTGCCTGCCTCAATAATCTGAATTCCCCGTTTCGACCGGCGATAGTCTTCGATTAAATCAGAAATGATCTGTTTTACCGTATGTTCGTCAATGCCGATAATCTCCGCAACGGTCTTACTGGTAATGGGTTCGGACGATGCAAAGATTAATGCTTCAATCGTTGCTTTAGCTAAAATCAAGTTCAAATCGGATGACACACCTTTTCTTCGTCTTCTTTGGTACTAAGATAAATATCCCCAAACAAAACCGGTTGATAAGCCAGGATCTTGTGGAGACGAATCAATTCCAGCACTGCCAAAAAACACGTGATCAAATCGATTTTGGTGTCGACATCGGCAAACACGCGTTTAAAGGATACCTGCTTCTCCCGTAATACCAAGGCTTCAATCTCCTGCATCCTCTGTCGAATGGAAATTTGCGGCTTGGGGATGGCGGATTTGAGGAGTTTCACTTCCAGACTCTCCAACACCACCCGAAAAGCATCCATCAAATCCCATACGGTCAAATTCTTCAAATTATCATCCTGGACCGCATAGGTTTGATCCGGAAATTCGCCGGCAGTCCGAAAATAAATCTTCAATTGCTCCTGTTCGATCTCTTGGAGACTCCGGGCAGCTTCCTTGATCCGCTTGTATTCGATTAATTTGCAGACCAGCTCCCAACGGGGATCTTCATCCGCATCCGTTTCGTCGTCGGTTTCACCTGACGCATTGGCCTCCGGAAGTAACATTTTGGCTTTTATCTGCATCAAAGTCGCTGCCATCACCAGAAATTCGCCGGCAACCTCCAGATTCAGCTGTTGAATGGTTGAAAGATATTCCAGATATTTGTCGGTAATTATCGCAATGGGAATATTATAAATGTCGATTTCGTCTTTTTCGATTAAATGCAATAACAAATCAAGCGGGCCTTGAAAAATATCGAGTTTAACCTGATAATCCATGGATTTACCTCGTATACAGCCTCGTCACATCTCGGGGCTTGTCAATGTTTGCTGTCAGCCAACTGCAATATGGTCAACTCCGGAGTTTGGTCCGGCCGAGGCGGGTCGTGATGATGGCGGATCAAATCCACCACGGATTTCTCAATGCCCAAAATTTGAGCCATATACGATCCTCGCAGCGGATGCA
>JAKOSX010000178.1 GCA_029776595.1 Bacillota bacterium
GGTCCCGGGAGAGAGACCAGTCGATCATGTTCTCCAGCCAGTTCCCGAACCGCCCCTTGCCTACATGCTCCGGGAACCAGTTGATCTGTTTATTGTTGGCGATCATTTTGTCTTTATACTTGGTGGTGGCGATATACCAGGATTTCCGTGCGTAATACAAAAGGGGCGTATCACACCGCCAACAATACGGATAGGAGTGAGTCAGCCGCTCTTTATGGAGCAGTTTGCCTTCCGCCTTCAAATAACGGACAATATCCGGATCGGCTTCCCGGACAAAACGCCCGGCCCACGGTGCCACCTCGGCTTCAAATTTACCTTCTTTATCCACCGGCTGAACCACCGGAAGATCGTATTTTCTCCCCAATTGATAGTCATCCTCGCCGAAGGCGGGAGCAATATGGACGATACCGGTACCGTCCTCCATCGATACAAAATCCCCGTCATAAACCTTGAACGCATTTCCGTTGTTCACCTTAACGAAAGGAAGGAACTGCTCGTACTCCATACCCACCAATTGGGCGCCTTTCAATTCCTCGAGGATTTCCGCATCTTTACCGAGCACCGCTTCAACCCGTTCCCGAACCAAAATATAGACGGCCGGATCGTCCGGACGGCGGGCCCGGACATAAGTGAAATTCGCATTAATGGCCAAAGCCACGTTGGACGGCAATGTCCAAGGCGTAGTGGTCCAGACCAGGAAGTATTCATCCTCTTTTCCTTTGACCTTCATCCGGACATAAATGGAATCGATGGTTTCATCCTTATAACCCAAGGACACTTCGTGAGAAGCCAACGGCGTCCCACAGCGGGAACAATACGGCATAATCTTATGCCCTTCATAAATTAACCCGGCGTCAAAATATTGTTTTAAAATCCACCAGACCGTTTCGATATAATTATTGTCAAGTGTGATATAGGGATGATCCATATCCAGCCAATAACCGATACGTTCGGTCATCCGGCGCCATTCCCGCTCGTAAGTGAAGACCGATTCCCGGCATTTTTGATTGAACGGCTCAATCCCGTATTCTTCGATTTGCGTCTTGGAGGTTAACCCCAAGGTCTTCTCAACCTCGATCTCCACCGGCAGGCCATGCGTATCCCAACCGGCTTTCCGGTTCACCTGATAGCCTTCCATGGTCCGATAACGACAGACTGTATCTTTAATGGTCCGGGCCAACACATGGTGAATGCCGGGCTTGCCATTAGCCGTCGGCGGACCTTCGTAAAAGATAAATCTTGGCGCACCTTCGCGTTCCGTGACGCTGCGTTCCGGAATGCCCGCTTCTTTCCAATACTGCAGAATCGCTTCTTCCCGTTGGTTGACCGGCGTCTTAACGTCAGCCTCTCTAAACTTCCCCATGACATATACCCCTTTCAAACCGAAAATCATTTCAATAATAAAAAAACTCATCCCAACATTGGGACGAGTTTTAACCCGTGGTACCACCCAGCTTTGAAGGATGCTTCCATCCTTCCGCTTTTGGCCGGATAACGGCGGCGGCCGGCGATCCCTACTGAAATTCAGGACGCAACTCCGGGGTGATTTTCCCATTCCTGTACGTCACCGGCTTGCACCTTACCCGGCTCTCTGCAGACGCCTGAAGAACAGTACTCTTCCCCATCAACGTCGATAACCAACACTAAATTATGATTAATTATAATATAACCCGGGCAAACCGTCAATCGTTGCCGAAAAAAAAGGGATTTTGGGACAATTTATCAGACTGGTCTTTCACGTTTGACATAAAAATTTGATAGATTTGGAATATTTTTGGTATAATTTATGAAGATATTGGAAATTTTACCGTTTTTAAGATGATCCGAAACGTTTTTGATTCGATACAAAACGGTAATTTCCATCAATAAAGACAAAGGGGGATTTACAAATGAAAAAATGGTTCGTTGTCGTATTAGCCTTTATTATTGGCACTGCCGCCGGTTTGGCCGCTCCCATCGCCCAACATTTGATCGACGGAACGCCCGGCGAAGGGATTTTGATCAATCCCGAACAATTCTTTAAAACCAATCCCGCAAAAACCCCGTTCAATTCGATGAAATTTTCCGTTCACCCCGCACCGTAGTGAATTTATCCCGGATCAAGGGGCCGTTCATCGGTAAACATATCCATACGGAAACGGATGAAATCATTTATGTCCTCAAAGGAAAAGGCGAAGTTTTCCTGAACGGTCAATGGGTGCCGATGAAAGCCGGCGATCTCCATATTTGCCCCAGAGGCGTCGCCCATACCACCCGGGCCGTGGATAGCGAAGGTTTTGAAGCCCTCACCATCTTTACCAAACCGGTGACCAATGATAAAGTGATGTTAGAATAAAAATTGCTGTCCTGAATTGTGGATATAGCATTAACGTTTCAAAAGAGTATCGTCAACCCGACGATACTCTTTATATTTTTCTCCGTTGCAAGGTTTTTCCCTAAACGGAACGAATATCTTCTGCGGTGATGCTTTTGAAACAACGAATACTATGGCGGAGCCTGGTCTTATTGGGCGTCATCTTATGGCTCACTGCGCCATCCCTGGCCGGCTTGGAATCCACCGGGTGGCCGGTTTCCTCCCATTGGCCACGGGATGTGGTCACACGGATCATTGACGGGGATACCATCGAAGTTGCCAGGCTGGGCAAAATACGGTATATCGGAGTGAACACGCCGGAATTGTCCCATCCTAAACGAGGAATGGAACCCTTGGCTGCCGAAGCCTGTGAAATAAATAAACGGTTGGTCTTAGGAAAAACGGTGGCTCTCGAATGCGACGTCCAACTTCGGGACCGTTACGGTCGGCGTTTGGCTTATATCTATGTCGGAACCGTCTTTATCAATGCCTATCTCGTCGAAACCGGCTATGCCCAGGTAATAACGGTCCCGCCCAATGTGAAATATACTGATCTTTCTCTAAAACTCCAACGGAAAGCCGTCCAAAACCGAACCGGTCTCTGGTCCGAAAATCCACCCCTTTTGCCGAAATCCGGCGCCTTTGTCAGCAGCATTAAAAGTTATATCCTTCACAAGCCGGATTGTCCATGGGCCCAAGCCATTATCCCAAGCCATCGCATCTGGTTTAAAACCATGGACGACGCCACCAATGCCGGATACCGCCCCTGTAAAGTATGCAATCCCTGAACCAAAACGAAAAACCGGATAATTTTCATTATCCGGTTTAATATTTTATTTCCACAAATTTCGGTTTATCCGTTGACCACGCGAACCAACCACAAGGTAATATCAGGTACGAACGTGACCAACATCAAGACCGTTAGCATCGTAAAGTACATCGGCAACATTTTTACGGAAGTACGCTCAATAGGCGTTTTCCCGATGGCGCAACCCACGAAGAGGGCGCTGCCCACCGGCGGCGTGCAGAGACCCATAGCCAAGTTGAAGATGAGCATGATCCCGAAGTGCACCGGATCCATCCCGATGGTCGGGCTGGTGACAACCGGTAGCAAGATGGGGGTCATGATCAGGATGAGCGGCGCCATATCCATGAAACAGCCCAATACCAACAACAACGCGTTAATAATCAACAACAGTAAATATTTGTTGTCGGTGATACCAATCAGCGCAGTAGTCATCGCATCCGGAATCCGGAGCAGGGTCATCATGTAAGCGAAAGCCTTTGCGGAGGCGATCAACGTAAGCACGATGGCCAAGGTCTTTAAGGTGTTTCTAAGCACCGTTCCCAAGGTGTTCCACTTCGCCGAACGGAAGAAGACGTAAGTTAGGAAGAAAGTATAGGCACAAGCAACGGCAGCGGATTCAGTGGCCGTAAAGATACCGGCAGCCACGCCACCCATGATGATAACCAACGTCAGCATGGGGAAGAAGGCATTGATCACGATCTTCATCCGTTGGCCCTTCGGCACCGGTTCGCACCGGGGGAAATTATATTTCCTTGCGTAGAAATAGGTTAATACCATCAACGAAAAACCTAAAAGCATTCCCGGAATAACTCCGCCGATAAACAGATCACCGATGGCGCCTCCGATACCGGCAGCCAATGCATAGATAACCATGTTATGGCTGGGAGGAATCAATACGCCCTGACAAGCGCTGACAACCGTTAACCCAACGGCAAAATCTTCATCGTAACCTTGCTGGACCATCATCGGCACGACGACCGCACCTAAACTGGATACGTCGGCAACGGCCGAACCGGAGATTCCGCCGAAGAACATACTGTCTAAGCAGTTTACATAGGCCAATCCGCCCCGGAACCGTCCCACCAGCAAGTTGGCAAAATCAACGATTTTACTGGAAATTCCGCCAACCCCCATGATTTCACCCATGGCGATGAAAAACGGAATGGCCAGTAAGCTAAAGTTATCGACGCCTTTCACCATCTGCTGGACCAAAGTTGATAAACCTTGTCCGGCAGCCATTGCGCTGAATACAGCGGAAAGCAGGAGACAAAATGCGACGGGAACGCGCACAATCATCAGCAGCACGAAGCTTCCGAGAAGCACGATCGTTGCAAGGGTATAGCTGTCCATCAGTGTGCACCTCCCTTTTGTTTCTTATCGAGATGAATAACCTCAAATTCCTGTTCTTTTTCCGAATACATCCGATCGTCTTCATTGATAACGCCAAGAAGGAAGAGCAGTGAATCGTAGATCATGATGGCTCCGGCAATCGGCATCGAAATATACTGAACCCAGCGGGGCCACTCAGTGGCCGGCATGGTGAACGGTGCTAACTGAACGCAGAGATTCCAACCATAGTACAGCATTATCGCGCCCGCCAACAGGGTCGAGGCATAACCGATGATATCCATGATCTTCCGGGCTGTACTTCCTTTCGGAAAACGGTTATAAAAGACGCTGATTCCGATATGCAATTGATCCCGGACGCCCATGGCGCAGGCGATGAAAGCGAACAATGCAACCAAAATCCGAGGCACTTCTTCAGCCCAGATAATCCCGGCATTAAGTACATACCGGTAATATACCGTGGTACAAACGATGATAATCATCGCTGCCAAAGCGATCTGCGCAATCACAAGCAATATCTTGTGAAAAAACGTATCGATCGCATGCAGCACTTTCCCTATTTTCGTCATACGTGACTTCACCCCAATGTTGTGATCAATAAGGGGGGAATCGTGAGGATTCCCCCCTCATTTCTCTGTTTATAGAGCTACAACGGAAAATCTTAGTATTTCTTACCGATTTCTCTGATTTCGTTAATGATGTTCATATATTGGCCACCAAATTCTTTGTAGATGGGTTCAACTGCTTTTTGGAAGGCTTCCAATTGTTGAGCAGTCAAAGGAACCACGATGGTGCCTTCAGCCCGGACAGCGGCTTCAGACTTCTTCTCCATCTTTTCCCATTCTTTGATTTCGAATTCTTGGGTTTCTTTGGCAGCTTGTTTAATGAGTTTCATGTCAGCATCGGAAACTTTAGCTTTCTTCAGAGCAGTCTCGGAAGCTAACAGGATTTCCGGCACCCGGGTGTGATGGTCAAGGATATAATATTTAGCTGCTTTATAGTCACCTTTGGTATGATAGGTCGGCCAGTTGTTTTCAGCACCGTCGATAACTCCGGACATGATGTTGGAGTAAATATCGTTCGGGCCGATACCGGTAACCGGCGTAGCACCCAACAACTCAATCAAACGAACGAACATCTTGTTGTCTTGCACCCGGATCTTGAGGCCTGCCATCTCTTTCGGGGAGGTTACTTTCTTGGTCAGATAGAAGCAGCGGCTTCCCGAGTCATACCAAGCCAAACCGATTAAACCGGACTTGGAAGCTTGGACCTTATTGAGCATGTCTTGTCCGATTTTACCGTTGAGGACTGCCCACATATGCTCCTTGCTCTTATAGAGATAAGGCAAAACGAAGTTAGCGACCGGAGCAGCGGACACACGGGCGAAACCAAGCTCACCGACAACCATTGCTTTTCGACCCGCGTTACCGCGGCTTGACTCCGGCCGAACTGCCGTTAACCGAAAGTCTCAAGGATACCGTCGATCGGTTTCTTCCTTTATGGGAAAGCCGCATCGCTCCCGAAATTGCCGACGGCAAAACCGTGATCATCGCCGCCCACGGTAACAGCCTTCGGGCGTTATGCCAACATTTAGATGGGTTAACCCCGGAACAGGTGCTAAATTTGGAGATTCCCACCGGCGTTCCGCTGATTTACGAGCTTGATTCCGATTTGAAGCCACTTAGCCACTATTACCTTACCGATTAAAATTTTTAAAACCGTACGCATAAATCAAGGTTAAACGGTTATGATATTAACGGTGGCAGCGCAAAAAGGAACGGTTGATTGATCGTTTCGCGCTAATCGTCGTACCTACTGACACCGGTTTGATCATCTTTTAAACCGGTGAATCGACGGTTCATACAGTTCCCATCCGGCCCAAAGGGTTTTATGGTATGGCGAACGTACTGAGCGAAAACATCAGTAGGCCACCACTTTATTTTCCCCGAAGCCGGATAAGCATCACTGTTTGACATGCTTTCTCCCCCGAAGCTCCAAATCCCTGCACGATTTCATTGGTAATATCCGGTTTATAGACGATTCCTACCATTTCATGCCATTGTCCGTAGGTCATTTTCCGGAAAGACACA
>JAKOSX010000179.1 GCA_029776595.1 Bacillota bacterium
GGATAATATATATCCAACCTGGGCCAGACCATGTGTTTGCTTTTCACTTTGACCGGCAAATCAAATCCATTCATACATAAGCACCTTCCGTTTTTGTTTCATCATATTCAAAGGCGGAAGGTTCTGCTTTTCTGGAATTATTAAATTCATCTCTTTTTGGCAACTGACTGCCGACGGCTGTGATTCATCCATGACTTAAAGCCACGAACCCACCATCCCAATAATCCCTTTGCTTTCTGCTATATCCCTATAATACAACGTAAATATAAAAAGCCTATTGATTAGCTCGATACATAGACATATCCTTAACACCAACACCAATACAATAACAAACCGGCAGGAGATAAATATTACAACGCCCCTGCCGGCAATCGTCCACAATTTACTGTTTTTCCGTATTGGAATTAACTATCTTCTCTATCATTTGTTGCAAAGCAGAGCCCGTGGCGGTACTCATATACATGCTGGCGTTGGCATCCATGCCCGCAGCCGTACTAAATGAACCCTTTGCCGCAGCCCCGGCGCCGAGGGCTGTCCCACGATACCCCGAAGCATCCGCATTGGCTCCCAAAGCCGTACTGGATACACTGGTAGCTTTCGCCCCGGTACCAATGGCCGTTGTATTTACAATATCTTCGATTAGAAATAGCGGAGAGCCATCCGGATGATCAGGCAACCCCAAGATCTGTCCGTTTGCATCGCCGGATACCGCTCCCTTACCTATAGCGATACTTCCGCTATTATAGGCGATGGATTCAGTCCCTGCAGCCATACTGTCGGTCTCTTTGGCGCTGGATTTGATTCCCAACCAATACTGTTGGTGCCACGGGCATTGACTTCAGTCCCCACTGCTATACCATTGTTGTTATTAACAAGCGAATTGTAACCAATGGCAATGCTGTTTAAACTGTATGCTTTTGCATTGTGGCCATAAGCTATGCTGCGATAGCCCTCAGCCACCGCCTGATACCCCATAGCGATGCTGTAATCCGCAGTAGCCCTTGAAAATCCTCCCACTGCAATGCTATAAAGCGCAGTTGACATTGAATAACTTCCAACCGCAAGACTGCTTTCTCCTTTAGAGGTAGAGTTGATACCAAGTGCTACACTCCTGGAATTAGTAGCAGTCGATCCATCGCCAACTGCTAGAGCATCTGACCTTGATTTGGTATTCCAGCCAATAGCAATACCGCCTTCAGCTTCAGTATTATAACCAATCGCAATCGCACCATCACCAGCTCTAGCAACAACGCCAATTGCTATACTACGATCTCCACTGGCTATAGTGTCGCTGTACTGATAATTGGCACCAATTGCTATATTGTGTTCGCCGGTTGTTTTACCTCCTCCAGCCGAATAGTTTGCCTGGACGCCGCCGGCCGTCACCAGCAATATGCCGCCGAGTAAGATCGCTCCCAGCTTCCGAAGTAAAGATTTGTCCATAATCACCCGCTCCCCTCATACCTTAAGTACTGCCCTGTTGCTGCTCATATCAAACATCATAAAGCCCAGTAAATAACTTTCTTGGCACTTATTGTTATACACAATGTTTTTTATTTTAACCAATGTCATATATTATGTCAAAGGACAATCCTGCTGAGTTCATATGACAATCCTGCTGAATTATTAAACTTATAAATGATCATCATCATGCTCTGACCGGTTACTTTTGATCCTGAAAGTCAACCGGGCCGTAAACGGCCCGGTTACAGGATGTAAGCCTTCCATGGCTCCTGTCGGAATAACTTCTTTTCCAGGTTTCAGGGCCCTTCAGGGTCCTTCCATCCTGTAGCCGGGAAATTTATTTCCCGGTTGACTTCGATGAACAGCACCATTATTTCATAATCAATGTCGCCTGGACCCCTCTCTTGCTCTCCCCCTCGGATGCTTTTTCAACGATGCATATTCAGTGGGAGAGTAACCCAAAACCTTCGCAGCCCAATGTTTTTGGAGTTCGAATTCCAAGGGTTACCTTTCCCTGAATCATCTACCAGATTAACATCACAGGGGAAGATTAGGATTTATGTCAAATAAATTATTCAAAATAAACAGAAAATCAGCATCCTCACGGACACTGATTCTCAAATTAAATATATAAATATATAAATATAGAAGAAAAATTAAATTTATTCCGCTTTACCCCAACAACTCCCCATCCAGCGTAAAGGTTTTCGCTCCGCAGATCCGGACTTGGGCGATATCTCCCGGGTTTACTTTGATCACAGGCTCAAAGTGAACCAGCTTATTATGGGAGGTCCGGCCTGACCAGCGGGATTCGTTTTTCTCACTGGCGCCTTCCACTAATATTTCCTGAATAGTTCCAATAAGGGCCTGATTCCTTTCCAGACTGATCCGGTTTTGAAGATCAATCAACCGCATTAACCGCTCTTTTTTAACCTCTTCCGGAATCTGGTCCTCCATTTTGGCGGCCGGTGTCCCGACCCGTGGCGAATAAATGAAGGTGAACGCCCCGTCGAACCGGACTTTTTCGACCAGATTCATGGTATCCAAAAAATCTTCCTCCGTTTCGCCCGGAAACCCAACGATAATATCGGTGGTTAAGGCAATGTCCGGAACTTTGGCCTTGATTTTCAAGGCCAAATCAATATAGCCTTCTTTCGTATATTGCCGGTTCATCCGCTGCAATATCCGGCTGCTGCCGGCCTGAAACGGCAGATGTAAATGGCGGCCGACATTCGGATGGGATGCAATAACCTCAATCAGCTCATCTGACAAATCCTTGGGATGGGACGTTTGGAAACGGATCCGGTAAAGGCCGGTCTCCGCCACTTCCCGGAGCAATCGGGCAAAATTCCATCCATCTTCCAGGTCTTTCCCATAAGAATTAACATTCTGTCCCAACAGGGTGACTTCTTTGACGCCGTTTGCGATTAACCCACGAATCTCATCCAGGATCACCTCCGGACGGCGACTCCGTTCCCGACCGCGCACATAAGGGACAATACAATACGTGCAAAAATTGTTGCACCCATACATGATCGTGACCCAAGCCCGGTAAGTCTCATCCCGCTTCACCGGAAGGCCCTCATAGATCTCGCCTTCACTGTCCCAGACCTCCATCACCCGCGATCCGGTCGTGGTCACCTTGTGGATCAGTTCCGGCAATTGATGCAGGTTATGGGTGCCGAACACCAAATCCACATGAGGATAGTTTTCCCTTATCTTCTCAACGATGCCCTCCTCTTGCGCCATACATCCGCACAGGGCAATGAGCATGTCTGGATTTTGCTCTTTCAGACTTTTTAAATTGCCGATATGGCCCAACGTCCGGTTTTCGGCATTCTCCCGGACACAACAGGTATTTAAAATCACCAGGTCGGCACATTCCTGGGCTTCCGCCTTCTGATAGCCCATGGTTTCCAACATCCCGGCAATGATCTCCGAATCATGGACATTCATCTGACATCCGAACGTGGTTATATAATACTTTGGCACGGTTAACTCCTCTTCACAAAATTTATCCATTAATCAAGCGCATGTTCACAGTTCACAATATAATTCTGATACGAGGTACTGGATTCTGAGCCCTGGGTTTCGGCAGGAACACATCAGCGTTCCTCTCTTTACCTAGCACCTGGTACCCAGTACCCGGAACCTAGTCCCTTCATTCATTCAAATAGTGCTTTCGTAAACATTTCCGGGTCGAAGTCCTGCAGGTCTTCGGCCCTTTCGCCGACTCCAATGAGCCCAATGGGAATTCGCAGTTGATTGGCGATGGCGATTAAGACCCCGCCTTTGGCCGTACCGTCAAGTTTGGTGACGACCAAACCCTGGACACCGAGGGCTTCATGAAAAACTTTCGCCTGGCTGACCGCATTCTGTCCGGTTGTGGCATCCAGCACCATCATAACCCGCAGTTCCCGGCCGTCCAAATTATTTTCCACGATCCGTTTGACTTTTTTCAGCTCTTCCATGAGATTAACCTTGGTGTGGAGACGGCCTGCGGTGTCGATGAGCAATACATCCGCTTTTCTGGCTTTCCCTGCTGCCATGCCGTCAAACACCACCGCGGCCGGATCAGCCCCTTCCTGATGGTGAATGACATGAATCCCCAAACGTTCACCCCAGGCCAACAATTGTTCGGTGGCGGCGGCCCGGAATGTATCGCCGGCGACCAGCAATACCTGACGCCCATGTTCCTTAAAACGAGCCGCCATTTTGGCGATAGTGGTCGTCTTACCAACACCGTTGACACCAACAATCAAATAGACCACATTTTTGGCATTAAAGTCGATGGCAAAACTACCGACCGCATTAAAAATCGAGGCAATTTCCTGAATCAAGATTTCCTTCAACTGTGTTGGATCACTGATATTTTTTTCTTTAACGACTTTCCTTAATCGGTCCAAAAGGTAGGTCGTCGTTTCAATGCCCACATCTGCCATGATGAGCGCATCTTCCAGCTCGGTATAAAAATCTTCATCAATTTTGTTGGATGAAAAGATATCCTCCAAATTGCTGATTAAATTGGCCTTGGTCTTCGCCAGCCCCTGTTTTAAACGTGAAAAAAAGCTTTCTCCCATGAAATCCTCCGATGATTTTATTAAAGCACGAGGCGCGATGCATGAGATGTCAAGACTGTTAGCAAAAAGCAAAGGTACCAGTACACGGTGGACAATTCCCTGGATATTTAATCCAGTAAATTTTTTGCTACAATTTTAGGATCAGCGTGAACTGTGCACTGTGAACTAGCGACTGCTCATGCCTCTTCCCCTATTCATGCCGTTTGTGTCGACACTTCATCTAAACTAAGGGATATTAATTTGGAAATACCCTTCTCTTCCATGGTTACACCGTAAATGGTACTGGCCACTTCCATGGTACCGCGGCGGTGCGTCACCACAATAAATTGCAATTTTTTACTGAAAATCTCCAATAATTTGGCAAAACGTTGGACATTGACCTCGTCCAAGGTGGCGTCGATCTCATCCAATATGCAGAAAGGCGCCGGTTTAATGGAGAGAATCGCAAACAACAGCGCAATCGCAGTCATCGCCCGTTCTCCGCCGGACAACAGTGACAGGCTCTGCAGCTTTTTCCCGGGCGGCTGGGCAATAATCTCGATACCGGATTCCAACACATTCTCCGGATCCACCAGGAACAGATCGGCATTCCCGCCTTCGATCAATTCCGAAAAGATCTTCCGGAATTCCACCCGAATCTGTTCAAAAGTTTCCATGAAACGTTTTTCGATGGTCCGCTCGATCTCGTGAATGACTTTCAGCAAGGAACTTTTGGCCTGACGTAAGTCCTCCGCCTGAGTGCTTAAGAACTCGCTCCGCTGTTTCACCTGCCGGTAGTCTTCGATGGAAGCCAGGTTCACCGGGCCCAATTCCCGGATTTCCTCTTTTAAGGCTTCGATCATGTCAACCACATTCGCCGGACTTTCCCAGTTTTCATCCATCTGTGACTCCCAGTCCGGCCCGTAATCTTCAGCGAGACTCTGTTGATAATTCTCAATACTGTTGGTTTTTTGGGTGATCTGGATCTCCAACTGGCGGAGCTGATTTTGGAAATCGTTGTTTTTCCGCCTGAAACTCCGCTGCTTTCCTTCTAATTCCCGTATTTTGGCTTGGAGGTTTTCCTTGTTGGTCTTTTCGGCATTGATCCTATCCTGCTGTTCCGCCAGTTGTATCCGGGCGGCTATTTGTTGTTGTTCCAATTCCACCAAGTTCTGTCGAATTCTCTCCCGCTCGGCCGCAAGTTCCTCCCGCTTCCGTTCCATGTCTGCGTCGGATTGGTCAATCTCCTGCAATTGGCGGTCCAAATTGGTCTTCAAGACTTCCTTCCCGTTCAGTTCCTGCAGGCCGGCACTGAGCTGGGATTTAACCTCCGTCAGCTGTTGAAATTGGGCGTCCTTTTGCAGGTTGGCCTCCTGAATGGACTGGCTGAGACGCTGGATGGCCGCTTCAGCCTCTTTTAAACGGTTTTCTTCCGTTTCCAAAGCCTGTTCCAGATTTTCGCTGCCGGAATGGAATTCGTCTTTGGTTTCCTCCAACTCTTTCAGCTGTTCTTCCAGAAGCCGGAGTTCCCCGTTCATTCGGCGGCTGGTTTCCGAGGATATA
>JAKOSX010000180.1 GCA_029776595.1 Bacillota bacterium
AGAAATTATAGTAGACAAAGATCCGGGCTTCAGCAAAACTGGAAGCCAACAAAAAGAGCAATCCGTAAATGAAAACCTCTTTCTGATCCGGGGTGAAAGAGATGGGCCAGAACTTGCCTTCCTTCTTCCACTCCCATTCAGTCCATTTCGGCGCCACCAGACAAGCCATTTGGCTGGTTGAGGTCATCAGCAGCAAATAAGAGAACCAAACCCACAGCCCATAGCGGGCAAAGACCACCAACGGCCCGGCCATGGTATTTTCACCGACGGGGAATGTCAGGGAGTTGGTCCCTACGACAGCGCCCCACATGATAGTGTACAATGCGAAATAAATCGCGCTCAAATTCCATTTGCCGATTTTCACATAGTTCGTCAGGAAAATGAAGGGGATGACAAAAACCAGATGATTGAGGAAATATTTCACCGTGAACCAAAATACATTACCCCAGATCCCTACAGCTTCCGCAACTTTATATTCTTTTCCGCCAATCTTCCAGGTCTCGCCGAAAATCTTGGCGCCCCAGGGACCCAGTCCGTTATCGATTTCCTGCTTGAACAACTTCTGAACTACAAAGGTGTCATACATCAGATTGGCCTTCTTGACCAGGAAAAAGAAGATAGCCCAGGTGCAAAGGAACAGGATAAGACCGAAAGCCACATACCCTCCGACCCGGTAGTAGACGTCATCGTGGAAGAGAAGCTTGAAACCGCCGTTTTTTCCTACCCAATAACCGAAGAAGGTACCGAACAGGATCAATACGACAGCCGCCGTATATCCGATCCAGTTGCCGTTGTAACAGTCAGTGATGAATGTCACGCCGACTCCGAGCCCCAACCCGATGGCTGTCCCTAAAATAATATTCCAGGGTAACTTCTTTTCGGAGACTTTTCCTTTCTCTTTCTTCCCCATTAACTTCAAAGTATTTCCCCCTTTAAATTGACATATCAACGTTAAGAGATTTCCCGGAAACCAACCCCATGGTACTTATCTCTCTGTACCGTATCCATGGAACCGATGGAAATCTCTCATTGGATGGAAGACAGTTATTTATGTTTATTCGCCAATAATCTCCGTTTCCCTGCCGTTCCTGGAAAATTGGTCGGAACTTCCTTTCGCCGGTTGCGTTTTGACCATCTGCTCATAAAGGACTTTGGCTAAGCCCAGTCCGTTATTGGCAATTTGCTTTGCCAGCTCGTCCTGGAACATGCTCTTAAAATAATCGCCGCCGAAACCTTTTCCAAAAATATCGTTGGAACTCTGCATGGTGGCCAGTATCTGTTTGGTGAGCAGCGCCTCAAACTCGACGCACGCCTGATACAGTTGTTTTTGTTCCGGCGTTTTGACGTTCTTTGGAATATTATAATTTATCCCTAACGGATTGTAAATGCGATCAACCATTCAAGCCCTCCACTTTACGTGTTAACAGTTGACAGTCTTCGTTTCGGGTTTACAGCGCACGGTTCACAGCCGCCAGAACCCCGCACCCTAAAACCGTGAACTGTACACTGTGTACTGTGCGCCCTTTCTGAATCAGCTTCTATTACCGATTAAATAAATTCCAACACCCCATAGAGAGCACCGGCTTCTTTAATGGCCACCAATATTGCGATGATGTCCTGTGGCGTAGACCCTACTGCATTGAGCGCCTTCACGATGGCTCCGATGGTGGTCCCCGCCGGAAGTTCCACCAGTTGTCCGGATTCTTCGTTCACATCCACACGGGTATTTTCCACGGTCGTCGTTTCCCCTTGGGAAAGAGGCAAAGGTTGGGACACCTGAGTGGTGGTATTGACTCTTACCGTAATATTGCGGTGCGTCACAGCCACAGGGGCGATCCGCACCCGTTCGCCGATGACTACGGTCCCATTGCGCTCGTTAACCACCACTTTGGCCACTCCGTCCGGCGTCACCGGTAACGCTTCAATCTCCGCAATGAACGCCACGGGATCATGGCTCAGTTTCTGGGGAATCAACACTTCCACCATGGCCATGTCGACAGCCCGGGCTGCCCCCTCAGCGATGTTTTCGTTAATAGTCCTCGCTAACCGGGAAGCAGTGGTAAAGTCCGGATTATTCAATACCCAGCGCAATTTGCCGTCCGTTTCAAACTGCATCGGCACTTCCCGCTCAACAATTGCGCCGGAAGGAATAATACCCACCGTAGTTACATTTTTTTGAACGGAGGATCCTCTGCCTCCGGCAGAATAGCCGCCAATATAAACCGGCCCCTGGGCCACGGCATATATTTTGCCGTCAGCACCGGAAAGGGGCGTCTGCAAAAGTATCCCGCCCTGAAGGCTTTTGGCGTCCCCCATGGATGAGACTTGAACGTCGATAGTATCACCCTGATGTTTATAAGGCGGCAACGTAGCCGTTAAAATAACCGCCGCCACATTTTTCACCTTAAGATCGTTCTGATTGACTTCAATGCCCCATTTGGCTAAAGCATTGGCCACCAGTTGGATATTGGCTCTCGATGAATCGCCGGTTCCGTTCAAACCGACAACCAAACCCATGCCATGCAATTGGTTGTTGCGGACCCCCTGGAGACGGGCAATGTCTTTAACACGCGTCACCGGTGATTCCGCCAAACTTTCCATCCCGATTAACCCTACGGCTAAAGCGATAACCAGGCTTAAGACCAGACAGCGTTTCATCGTCCCTTCCCCTTTCTTAAAAGATCCAGTTGAAGATGCGGGTCAGGATTCCCGGTCTCTGCGTTTCGCCGAGCGTTCCCTTGCCTTGATATTCGATGACGGCATCCGCCACATACGTCGAATATACGGTATTGGACTGGGAAACATCTTCCGGACGAATCTTCCCTTTGACCGTCAAGATCTGGTTTTCATTATTGACTTTAATGGTCTGTCTTCCTTCGACCAACAAAAGCCCTTCCGGAGTGATTTCGTTAATCGTCACCGTAAGTTTGGCCGTAAGGCTCCCGCCCCGGGTCGTACTGCCGGTCCCCTCATATTCCGATTCCCAGTCGCCCTTCAATTCGGGGACCACATCCTTCAACACCCCGGTCCCGGGCCTCGCAGTCAGCGAACCGTTCTTCCAGTTGGAAGAAGATGCTTTCTGGCTGGCCGTTGCCTGCTCAACAATGATAATGGTAATCAGGTCCCCCACCTTAAAGTCCCGGGGTTGCTTTTTATATAACGAACCGCTGTCTTCGGTCCATAATGAATCACCCAAAGCAGCGCTACTCACCATCGAACATAACGTCAAAACCAACCCAATGGTTACAAGAATTTTAAGTAATTTTTTCATTGGACGATCACCTCCACGGTATCTTTATCGATAACCCGTCCGGTTACTCTCTTTTTACTAACTGTATTGACAATGTTAATCGCATCCCCCAACCAACCGTCGTCGCATGCCGTCCCCATAATCCGTATTTCAAAATTTTCATGCCGTACAACAACCACCACCGGTTGATCCTTCATCACCAACGGCGCTTCCTCCAACTGATGCCCCATGAGGATATCCCCTTCCCGGATCACCGTCAGGTTACGGCAACGGCCGGGCCATTCACCCACGAATTCCTTGCCGCTGCGAAGCTCCATGGTTATCTTTTCAAATTCTTCTTCACTCAAAAGCGTATGCCGCGGCAATGTGCGTTTCGAACGATATACCACGGCTTTTGTCCGGACTCGGCCGCTGATATGAATGGCCTTGGTTTCCTGCCCGTTGGTCAAGGTTACTTTAAAAACCACACTGCCCACCAACGGAAGTTCTCCGGTAGGAGCTGCCTGAATCTCCCATTTCCCCGGAGAAAGCCATATGTTTGACGGTACGTTCCGCAACTCAACCCAGCGTTCCACCACACCGTTCTTTTCAATGGCGATCAACCGCTCGATGGCTGCCTGGATTTGTGTTCCGGAAACGCTGACGGCCGCCGCCCGGACCACAACCCGCTCTCCCATTTTCAGCTCCGGAACCTGCTGAAAGCGGTACCCGTTCACGATCCATTGCAAATACTTCCGGTCGAACACCCTGGTCTGGCCCGGAGCGGGAGGAGCTCCAAAGGAGATGGTTTCCAGTAGTTTCCGATCGGCTTCTGACCCTCCGACGATTTTCCCCATATCCCCCAAACCGAACCGGGGCCCGGAGACAACCACCTCATCCGGGATGACCACCATAAACGGCGCTTCCGCGTGAACCAAACCGCCTGCCACCATCAGCAGGAACATCATGCACAAAAACGGCTTCACCCAATTATTCACTGATAACCGGATTACACCCGCTTTCATCCGTCATTATCTCCTCAGGTTATTCGCTGTTTGCAACATTTCATCCGCGGCTTGAATCGCTTTGGAATTGATCTCATATGCCCGTTGGGCCACGATCATATTGACCATTTCTTCGACAACTTTCACATTGGACATTTCCAAATATCCCTGAATAACCGTCCCGGCTCCGTCCGTTCCCGGCGTGGCCGCCATCGGCTCCCCTGACGCATCGGTCTGTTGATATAAGCCTTTTCCCAAATTGTTTAATCCGCTCGGGTTCATAAAGATGGCCAATTCCAGGTTACCGACTTGCTGTGCTTCGGTTTCACCCGCAACCACAACCGAAATGGTACCGTCGCTGCCGATGTTGATCTCGGTGGTCCCGGCGGGAATGGTTATCTCCGGTTGCAACAGATACCCTTCGGACGTCACCAGCCGGCCGTCGGCATCAACTTTAAACGCTCCGTTCCGGGTATAAGCGATGGACCCGTCCGGCATTTGCACTTGGAAAAAGCCATCTCCCTCGATAACCATATCCAGGCTGTTATCCGTCTGTAAGAAGTCCCCCTGGGTAAAGACCTTCGTGGAAGCGCTGGGACGGACGCCGTAGCCGACCTGTAGGCCGGTGGGCAACATCCCACCCTGATACGATGAACTTCCCGCCGAACGGATGGTCTGATAAAGCAAATCCTGGAACTCCATCCGCATTTTCTTGAATCCGGTGGTATTCACGTTGGATAGATTATTGGCGATGGTATCGATATTTAATTGCTGAGCCATCATTCCCGTGCCCGCTGTCCATAATGCTCTGATCATTTCAAATAACCCTCCGCAATGTTTTAATCAAACGAAAAACTGCCTGCAATGCCAGGCAGTTTCGAATATGGCAAATACAAGCCCAATTCGGGCAGAGCGCCCGCCCTCCCCTGATGGCTGTCCGGTCATTCCTGAAAGATCTCCGTCGTTCGATCTTTCGAAAACCTCCGCAATGCGGTCCGGTTTTTCTCCACTGCCTGTCTTATATCATTTTGTCATGTTACCGCGCTATTTCGTTAACGGCTTTCCCCAACGTTTCGTCATGCGCAGTCAAGGCTCTCTGATTGGTTTCATAACTCCGGGTCACATTAATCATCTCGATCATCTGCCGGATGGCATTCACATTGGAACGCTCCACCGTCCCTTGGAAAATTTGAATCCCGTTCGCCGGATTGATGCCGGTTGCCGTTAACAACGACTCGCCTTCTTTGCGGAGCCCGTACGGATTGACAATACGCAACCGGTCCGCCATGACGCCGTCGATGAAAATCTCCCCGTCCTGATTTACTTCAAACCTACCGGTGACCTGAATCGGCCCGTTCTCGCCCAATACCCGCCAACCGTTTCGTGTGGTAAGATACCCTTCGGCATCCACTTTGAAATTTCCCGCCCGGGTATACCGTTCGCCGGCCGGCGTCTCCACGACAAAATATCCTTGTCCGCCAATGGCCAGGTCATACATGATACCGGTCTCCACCAATGACCCTTCGCTGGTATCAATATACTCGGACGTTGCCTGAACGCCCAAACCTAACCCGCCGACGGGCCGGACTCCCTGCCGGTTGTAAGCGTTGAGCAACATTTCTCCAAAAGGTACGGACACCGTATAATCCCCTTTGAATCCGACCGTATCCACATTGGCCAGGTTATTGGCGATCACATCCTGGCGGTGAAGCTCAGCAACCATTCCGGTAGCTGCCGTATACATCCCTCGGATCATGGACTCGCCCTCACCTCCTTTGGTTTTTCATTCGATTTCTTTATAGTTATCGGATAAATTTTAATTTAGATTAGAGTAAAGTCCAAAGAAAAATCCCTCCCCGAGGGAGGGATTTAATCCCTGTAACCGAATTACGACAGCTTAAAAAGGAAAATGCCAGAAAAACCTTTATTTGAAAAACCGAAAAAACAAGCGCATGATTCTTTTGCCAAACAATGACTCGATTTTCCGTCTCCGCGCCAGTTCCAAAACCACCTCAGCCAATTTAAGGGCATCATGCCGGATAACGCTGGTTTTTTTGATAATATCCATAGCTATGGGGGTAATTCCCAAAGCCTTGATCCGCTCCATGTCAGCTTCTACCGGCTTTGCCCCTTCTTCCGCATACCTCCCCAAAATTTGGGCAGGAATGTCGCCGGTATTCACGATGGCATAATCGATCAAGCCGGGCCCGGCATGATCAATTATCGCCTGAATATGTCGGCTGGCGCTGTAACCGTCCGTCTCGCCGGGCTGGGTCATGGCATTGCATACATAGACTTTCGTCGCAGACGACGAACGGATGGCCTCCGCGATATCCGTCACCAAAAGATTGGGAATGATACTGGTATAGAGACTGCCGGGCCCCAGCAGGATCACGTCCGCGTCTTTGATGGCCATAATGGATTCCGCCACCGGCTTACTGTTTTTCGGCTCCAAAAAAACCCTGGCTATCGGGCGGCCCGCCAAAGGAATGGCCGACTCACCGCAGACCACGCTCCCGTCGGCAAACTCGGCGTTCAAGGTCACATGTTCCAACGTTGCCGGCAAAACCCGGCCCCGGACGGCCAGAACTTTACTGGACTCTTTGATGGCTTTTTCAAAATCTCCGGTCACATTGATCATGGCCGTCAAAAACAGATTGCCGAAATTATGGCCGGCAAAGACGGAGTCCCCGCCGAAACGGTATTGCATGAGCTTTTCCATCAACGGCTCCAGATCGGCCATGGCCACCAAACAGTTGCGAATGTCACCGGGCGGTAAAATGCCAAACTCCCGGCTCAGCCTTCCCGAACTTCCCCCGTCGTCGGCTACGGTAACAATCGCTGTAAGGTTGGAGGAAACTTCCTTCAATCCACGTAAAATGGTCCCCAGACCGGTCCCGCCGCCGATAACCACGATTTTGGGCCCTTTGCCAGCCGAATTGCCGTTTTTGGTTTTGCCGCGCGACAACCATTTCACGACATACCAAAAAAACTTCAAAGCGCCGTAATAAGCCGCCAACACTCCGAGGAAAATCTGGAGCAGACCTCCTGCAAAGCGCAACGGAGATGAAAGGTTCACCCATACCCATCCGGCCAGCCAGGCCACACCGGAAGCCATGATGATCAGGCAAATAAACGCCCATATAAACCAACCAATAATCACCCAATGGGTGCGGGACTTAACATTGCCCATCAATCATCGGTCCCCTCTCCTGATACTGTACCCGAACTACACGTTCCGGACATCCCGATGATCCACCACGATCCGATAACCTTTAGCCCGCAGGAAATCTCCCAATTTATTGGCGATGGTTACCGAACGGTGCTGTCCTCCGGTACATCCGATACCGATAATCAAATTGGATTTACCTTCATTAACGTATTGCGGCACTAAAAAATCCATCAAATCATACAGCTTGGTTAAAAACCTGTTCGTCACCGGCCATTTCAGCACATAGTCGGAGACTTCGCTCCGGTTGCCGTTCAAATGCCGCAGCGAATCCACATAATGGGGATTGGGCAAAAACCGAACATCAAACACCAAATCGGCATCCAACGGAATCCCGTTTTTAAAACCAAAGGAAACTATGGTAATCAGCATCTTGGATTCGGGCGTTAGTTGGTCATAATGCTTGACGATGACTTCCCGAAGCGCCCGGACAGTGAGCTCAGACGTATCAATGATCACGCTCGCTTTGCCACGAATCTCTTCCAAGCGTTCCATTTCAGCCCGGATTCCTTCCGAAATGCCGCCGGTTGTCGACAACGGATGGCGACGGCGGCTTTCCTTAAAGCGGCGGACCAAAATCTCTTCCCGGGCTTCCAGAAAAAGAATTTCATAGCTGAAACCGTTATGTTCAAGGTTTTCCAACGCTTCAAACACATCATCAAAAAATCCGCCGCCCCGGATATCAACAACCAATGCTATTTTATTGATACGGCCTCCCGATTGTGCACAAAGCTCAGCAAACTTGGGGATTAACACCGGCGGAAGATTGTCGACGCAAAAATAACCGAGATCCTCAAAACATTTCATCGTCTCGGATTTTCCGGCTCCCGACAAACCGGTAATGATCACAAACCGAATCATCTCTGTCATGGCAGTACACCTCATTTTACGGTATTTTTAAGCATTCGCCTTTAATACCGGTTCTCCTGCCACGGACAAGAATTACCATAAAGTAATGGTAGATAGTTCACAGTTGCACTGAGTGCCGGAGGCCAGGTACTAGGTTCTGGGCACTCGGTTTAGGTAGGAACGCGACGCGTTCCATCCATAACCCAGAACCTAGAATCCAAAACTCCGTACCTAAAACTGCTATTCTTCCCTCACATTCAAGATCTGATCCGCGGTCAGTCCGGCCAGTTGGGCGGCACGGAGGCCGGGTTCCAGATCGCCGACCCGATCCGGCGAATGGGCGTCGCTGCCAATGACAAAACAAGCCCCTTCCCGGGCAGCCGCTTTGACAAATTCCACTGACTTGATTCCGTGCTTGCTGTTGATCTCTAACGCCGTTCCCCTTTTCACGCAGGCTTTAGCCAGTTCATAGGTATCGATGCTGATTTTGAGGCCCGGATGGGTGATAATGTCGATTTCGTTATTGTAAATCGCTTCCACGATGGCTTTGGTGTTTTCATTGCGGACTTTTCGGTAAATCCTGTCGCTCACCGGCGCCAGCAGCCTGCCGGCCATAAACCGAACTCCTTCCTCAAGAGAGCGAGGTTTTACCGTGATATGAAAGCCCGCCAGAACTTTATCCAGCTTTCGTTGCATCTCCAAAAGGACGTCCAATGTTCCGTCATAGCTCACGATATCCGCTTCCACCCCGGCCAACACTTTTATCCCTCCCAGTTCCGCCTCGACCGACCGTGACTCGGCAATAATCCGGTCAAAATCCGCCAGACTGGTGCTTCCCCAATGCCCCCAATTGGCCGGCCCATGATCAGCGATGCCCACTTCCTCCAAGCCGGCTTCCTTGGCTTTCAAAACATTTTCCTTGATAGTCCCTCCGACCCGGGAATATCGCGTATGGGTATGATAATCGGCAAACACCCGCCACATGGCCTATCACCTCTTTCACTTATCATACCCAAGAATTCCAAGCTTAAGCCGCTTTTATAATTTGGGACAAAAAAAGAAGCCTTGCGGCTCCTTATCTCACCCTGTTTCGTTTTTTGTCGTCATACCGTTCGAAAGCCAACTGCAACAGACGGTCGATCAATGCTTCATACGGAACGCCGCTGGCTTCCCACAGTTTCGGATACATGCTGATCCGGGTAAAACCGGGAATCGTATTAATCTCATTCACATAAATCCGCTGGTTCTCCACATCGACGAAGAAATCGACCCTGGCCAGGCCGGCGCAGTCCACGGCTTTAAATGCCTTCACCGCCAAATCCTGGACTTTAACCACAATGTCTTCGGGCAATTTTGCCGGTATGATCAACTCCGAGCCGTCCAAAATATATTTGGCTTCATAATCGTAAAATTCCGCGCAGGGAACGATCTCACCCACAACAGAAGCCATCGGTTCATCGTTGCCGAGGACGCCGCATTCGATCTCCCGGCCATGCAGCATGGCCTCCACCACGATTTTCCGGTCGTATTCGGCGGCAAACTGCAAGGCTTTACGCAGTTCCTCACGATCATGGGCCTTTGAAATCCCCACGCTGGAACCTAAATTGGCCGGTTTGACAAAGCAAGGGTACTGCAAATCCTCTTCGATCTCAGCCACCACCCGGTTAAAATTCAAATTCTCCAGTTCCTTCCGGAGATACACCCGGTATTTGCCGACCGGCAAGCCCTGCTGCTGAAAAACGGCCTTCATGACCGCTTTATCCATCCCCACGGACGATCCCAAAACTCCGGCCCCCACATAGGGGATATCCGCCAGTTCCAACAAACCCTGGATGGTACCGTCTTCGCCGAAGGGGCCATGCAATACCGGAAAGATGACGTCCACCTGTTCCCGAAGCCCCGCCAAAATGTGCCCCTGAGTATTTTCCAACGACATCGGCAATGTTGCGCCGTTATCCGCTGCCACCAACGGCGATTCCGCACTGCCGCCCAACCAGCGGACCTGTAAATCGCCGCTGGCAACCAAAGCTTCCGGGCCTTGCCCCGGCAACCAACGACCTTCTTTCGTAATCCCGATGGGAATAACCTCGTATTTATTTTTATCGATGGCTGCCATCACTGAGTTTGCCGACAGCACCGAAACCTCATGCTCTCCGGAACGCCCCCCGTAAATTAATCCCACCCGTATCTTGGCCACCTGCGTTTCCTCCCGTCTTCATAAACATTAACTTTATATCATGCTATTCTCGTCCGCACTCGATCTTTCCTCCACATTAACCCTAAACTTAACAAAATATTTTGGCTCCGGAAACTACTCTAATAACTCCTGTTTAATCCGGCGGAACTCTTCCAAACTCAATTCACCGGCGGCCAACCGCTGTTTTGCAATTTGCAAAGGCTGATTCGTCTGATCCACGGGTTGAAGGCGCAGCTTCCAATTTCCCGCCCGGTGCCGAACCCATGCGATGACTAATAATCCGATCAGCAAATAAACCAGCCAACTTTTGCGATGCCACGGCGCATACACCAACCAGTTCCACAATTTAACCGCTAATGACGGCAAAAAGAAAAAGACGGACATAAACCCTGCCACCCCGGCCATTCGACGGTATTTCATCATGACCACCCCCAACTATCCGTTTTTTACCCTTTATTATACCCAGACCATGCTTTTCTACCCTTTTTATGGCAAAAAATAAGGCGGGACCATTCCCGCCATCTCAATTTCAGTTCTATAACTCCGCCCGGTCTACGACTCCATATACGCCCCTTCGGAAACCG
>JAKOSX010000181.1 GCA_029776595.1 Bacillota bacterium
CCAGCGTAGAATTTGGCGATTCTGACAAATTAACACCGGGTCAATGGGTGGTTGCCATCGGCAATCCTTACGGTTTCCATGATACAGTAACCGCCGGCATCATCAGCGCTTTGGGACGTTCCCTGGAAGATCCCAATCAAGCCGGTAACCTGATTCAAACCGATGCAGCCATCAACCCCGGCAACAGCGGCGGCCCGCTGGTGGATTTATCCGGTAATGTTGTCGGCATTAACGAAGCCATCATCGCCAATGCCCAAGGCCTTGGTTTTGCCATCCCGTCCAATACGGCCAAGAAAATCGTTGAGGAATTGATCGCAAAAGGAAAAGTGGATCGTCCGGCCAAACCATGGCTTGGCGTGGCTTTGACCGACATTAATAAGCATATTGCCGAATATTACGGACTGGCCAACCAAGACGGCGCCATTATTCAAGTATTCGCCGACAGTCCGGCCGCAAAAGCCGGTTTACAGGACGGAGACATCATTAAGGAAATTAACAGGGAGAAGATTAAAAACTCCAACGACGTGGTAAAAAAGATCTCCTCCATGAAGGTGGGAGATACTGTCGAAATTCTCATTTTCCGCGAAGGAGACCTGAAAGTCTTCAAAGTGAAATTGGAGGAACATCCCAATCAGTCGACTAATCAATCCCGTTCGCGTTCCTGGTCGCCATTCGGGCCCTGAGATCCGACGGCACCATGGCGGACATCATGAATAATGGCCGATCTTGCAGAATTTGTCTGCTTACAGTTTGACATAAATTTGATACAATAAAATAAAGATTATGCTGGTACAGTTCCCTTATATGGTAGCGTCGATACGGCAATATAAAAAGAAGGTGATATAATTGACTGTAGCACAATCCGTCGCCCGCGCCAAACCCATATCCGACCAAATCGCTTTATTTGAAAGCATGGTTCTCACGCATGAAAAAGCATTATATCAATTTGCCTATCGGTTATGCGGGAATCATCATGAAGCTCAGGATTTGCTTCAGGAAGGACTGTACCGGGCCTATAAATCCTTTGCTAAATTTGAAACCGGAACCGCATTTGATCGTTGGTTATACCAAATCATTCATAATCTCTATATTGACCACTACCGTAAGAGGAAACGTCGCCCATCGGTCACCTCCATCGATGAGCCCATTCAACATCTTGAGACGGAAAAAACCGTGGAGATCGCCGACTGGACGCTCAATCCAGAAAATCAGGCCATGCGCAGCGAGTTGGGAGACCAAATTCAACGCGGATTGGAGGAACTTTCCCCGGAATACCGGACGGCCGTTATCCTATGCGATATTCAGGGATTGTCATACGAAGAAATTTCCCAAGTCCTGAATTGTTCCATCGGTACGGTTCGTTCCCGGATTCACCGCGGCCGTAAAATGTTACGACGGCTGTTACTCCCTTATATTCAGGAAAAGGGGGCTGCTCAAGGATGAACTGCCTGACGGTGCGTAATTTAATATCCGCCTATATCGATTGTGAACTGGATCCGGAACAAAAACGCGAATTTCGCAACCATCTCTTCCACTGTCCGGAATGTAACGAAGAATATGAGCAGCTTATGTCCATAAAAAACTGTCTGGAAAACTCTTGCCAAGAACCGGTTGACTTTAATTTGCTGGAAGCGCTTTATGCCCGAATTGAGGAAGAAAAATTGGCCATCAACCCGCAAACGGACGGCTTTTATTGGGGCAGCCGGATTTTGATGACAGCAGCCTGTTTAACCGCTTTCTTCCTGACCACCTTTATGCTTTTCCCAATGAAACAGAAGTCCACTGCCCAAACCAACCTTTCTTTCTCATCTCCGGGCATAATGATGGACCAAAACATCACCATCGATCAACCAGTCAATGTCTATCAGGCATCATGGGTTTTGCCCTGACGGCAAAATGTAAAAAACGCCTTACCCCCTCATTTCGGGGGTTTTTTTATAGGTATTATTCTGGAATAAAGCTCCCCTTCATAAGATGATAGCGAAATCTTGCGAGGAGATGGCCATGTTTCTGATAATATACCGCAAGCATATCATTCGATGGGGTGTCGGTTTCATTGCCATTCTCATCGGCACCTTCTGCACTCAACGATGGTGGCCTCCGTCGACTTCCGCCAGTCTTCCGGCAGACAGTGAAATCGTATCGATGGTCGATGACCTCTTCAGACTACGCAACCATGCAATCCTCCAAGCCAAACCCGAAGTCTTGGAAACGCTTTACGACCGTAGCACCCGCTACGGCCAATGGAGTTATGAGCATCAATACAAAAAATTGAAATACTTACATAACTGGACCAAAAAGCAAGGAGCCAAGTTGACAGCCATCCGCTCGCTGGTGCGAATTCGACGGATCGATGCCAATGAACGGCGGATTCGTGTAACATTGCTGGCATCCACCGAATACCGTTATGTTTATATCGACGAACCTCAGGTCGAAAACCTGATGCGTATCGGAACCTATCATTCTCTCGATCTGGTGCGGGCCAACGAACGCTGGCAAATCGGCCGGGAATGGTTTACCGATCCTTTTGCTGATGCTTTATCGTTGAATAATCCATTGGTTCCGGAAGAGCGGAAATTCATTCTCACCCAAAAACCCAGAGATTTTTCGAATTTAAGCCCCAGACGCCGAAAGGCTTTGGAGTACGCCGACACCTATTGCGGCGCTGCCGCCAATGACGAGCAAGGATTTAAATACAACCCCAAATACCGGAATTACAATTATACCGGCGGAGACTGCGCTAATTTTGCCTCTCAGGTTTTACATGAAGGAGGTGGTTTTCGAAAGACCTATACCTGGAATTACGGAAGAGGAGCCAGCAAAGCCTGGGTTAACGCCCATGCGTTTAACCGTTATATGTTGCAGAGCGGACGGGGTACCCGAATCGCTTACGACACCTATAGCCAAGTCCTCCCCGCCTCCTACCGCTTGGAACCTGGAGATTATATCGCTTACGAGAAAAAAGGGAAAGTGACTCACATTTCCGTGGTAACCGGCGCAGATTCCAAAGGATATACGGTGATGAACAGCCATAATGCAGACCGGTACCGGGTCCCTTGGGATCTGGGATACAGCGATCAAGGCATCCGTTTTTGGCTGGTCAAAGTCAATTACGGCGACTGAAACCCCGTTTACCCCGCATCAAATTCAACGAAACAAAAGACAGGCGGCTTGCGCCACCTGTCTTTTTCTCACTTTACCCCTCACTGCATTTCGAGAATATCACTTAATATCTGTGAAGCTTCTTCCAAATAAATATCTTCGCTCAATTTTTTCAGCCAATCGTTATTTTGACCGTTCTTCGGAGACGTAGAAGTCACCGTCATCGGCAGTTTTTTATGCTGGGATTTATCGTACAATTTCGTCTGCTGTTTGACAGTATTGCGTTTTTTAATGGCTTCCGACAATATCAGCGACTGCCGAGTTTGTTCATTCTCCTTTTTCACCCGGAGAATGGTGGAATTCACCATCTTAAAGGCTTCGTTGGACTTCACCCGTTCAGCGCTTTTTTGTTGAAGTGCGGTCAAATTTATCTTGGAATTTGACCACTTAGTATATTTCAGCGGTTTGATGGTATCCCATGGCAACGCTGTATCATAATATTCTTCACCGACTTCGAGATAACCGTAGGGATCCGGAAGGATAATATCGGATTGGACTCCTTTGAACTGGACCGATCCTCCGGTGATCCGGTAATACTTTTGAATGGTCAATTTCAATGAGCCGGCGGGACGGTATCTTTCATAACTATCCATCAATAATTGGTCCAAATCCGCAATTACCTGAACCGTCCCTTTACCGAACGTATCCGGAGTGCCCACGATAATGGCCCGGCCGTAATCCTGCAATGCGGCTGCTAAAATTTCAGACGCCGAAGCGCTGAAGGAATTTACCAAAACCACCATCGACACATCGGAAACAACGTCCGGGTCCGGATCTTCATAGACCCGAATCTTTCCGCTTCTATCCCGGGTTTGGACCACCGGGCCCTCTTTAATGAATAATCCGGTCATTTCGACGGCATCTTCCAACGCTCCGCCGGAATTATTCCGTAAATCCAATATAATTCCCGCTACATGTTCCCGGTTTAATTTTTGAAGTTCTTTCCGTACATCATTAGCCGAGCTTCGGGCACCTTTAGAGTTGAAATCCCTGTAGAACGACGGCAATGAAATATATCCTATCTTTTTCTTGGTTTTCTGGTGATAGATCACTGCGGACCGTGCATAGGAATCCTCCAACACTACCACATCCCGGACCAAGCGGACAACCCGGATCTCACCGTCGGGTTTTTTGACGGTCAATCGGACTTCCGTCCCCTTTTTGCCGCGAATCAGCCGCACTACATCATCAATGGGCATATTGGCAACATCCACCGGCTCTTTCGATCCTTCGCCGACTTTCAGGATTAAGTCCCCGGCTTTTAATTCACCGTTCCGCCAGGCCGGACTTCCCGGCACGATCTGTTCGACCCGGATATATTCTCCGTCCACGGTCAGCATGGCGCCGATTCCTTCCAGGGTTCCAGACATGCTGATGTCGAACTCCTCTTTTTGCTTGGGCGGCATATATGAAGTATGGGGATCGAAACAGGACAACACCGCATTCAGATAGACTTCCAATTGTTTTTCCCGTGAATCTTGAAGCATCCGCGCAAACGTACTGCGAAAGTTACGCCCAACCCGTTTGCGGGCCTCAGCTTCCAGTTTCGCATCCATCGTTGAGGTCACTTTCAATGACTTTCCGGGATTCTTTTCTTCCAGCAATTCCAAATATACTTCGAGCGTACGGGATTTTAGGATTTTGGCCCAAAGGGCTTTCAGCTCCGCCTTATTTTTGGCATAATCCCGCTTTTTCGCATCGGTTTCCAAATAATCCTTTTGATTGAAATCAAACGGATGCTTAATGAGTTCATCGGTCCAGACGATAATTTCCCGGATGCGCTCCTTCAAGATTTGATTGGCTTCATCCATCAACTCGGTGGTGGAACGCAAAATTTGGTTGTCGATTTGATATTGATAACGTTGTAACTGCTCTAAATCGGATTGGAGAAAAAAACGTTTATTAGGATCCAACGTATCAAGGTATTTTTGATAGGCTTTTAGCGAAAGTTGGTCATTGATGGCAACCGGACTGTAATGCCAATAATTTAACGTCTGGAAGATAAAACTGGTAATGATCTTTTCCTTTTGCCTCTCCGGTTCGGCAAATGAAAAACTGCTGAACAGAAGAATAATCGCTATGACCAAAATGGTGAGTTTGACATATTGCTTCCGCATCCGTTTTATTCCCTTCATTAATATACTTTCATGGACTTATACTGCTTTATTATTTAAAACTAACACTATCGGCACCCAAAGTCAACCATTGGATAATACTTCATGATATAATAAAAATAATTGACTGATTTTCTCATGGAAACAGGAGGTCCCCATGCATCTGAAAATAACCTATGTTTTTCATAACTGTTTCATAATAACCTGCGAAAATACAGTATTATTATTCGATTATCCGGAAGCCCGGTTTTTGTCCGAACCGATGGAACGGACGGTGATGAAGGAAATCGCCGGCCGTCGATTATATTACTTCGTTTCTCACCGACATGCGGATCATTTCAATCCGGACCCGTCCAGGATCCTTCAGGTCAATCCGGATCCGGTATTTATATTATCCGAAGACACCTATGCCGAAGCTGCAAATTACCACGGGAATATTCATTATTTCCTGCCCGACGAAACCCGGGCCGTCGGCGATATGGAAATCACTACCTTCGAGAGCAGCGATGAAGGTGTCGCTTTTTTAATCCGATATAACGGAAAATGGCTTTATTTCGGCGGTGATCTCGCCAACTGGAATTGGGATGAGTTGTCTCCTGAGGAAAAACAGTCAATGGAAGCATTTTACGACCGCTTTCTCAACCGCCTTTCCGCTTATCCCATCGATGTGGCGTTGGTCAATACCGACCCCCGGATGAAGACATGGGCCGGCGCCGTTGAATTTATGGACCGAATAAAACCGAAATATTTCGTACCGATGCATACCTTTGGCAAAACGGCAGCACTGAAGCGTTTTTACCGTTCGCTTTCACCGAAGCATCCCCCCGTATTTCTTTATCAAGCCCCCGGAGACATCATTGAGATTGACATCTAACCGCTTCTTAACGGAATTTTTTCCGCCGCAGGTTCCGGTTCTTGTCCGCCCGGATCTTTTTCAGATGGCGGCGGGCTTCCGCATCTTCTTCCTCTTCCCATGAAAGTTCCTCCAGAGGAACTTTTCCATCCGTTTTCAATAGGACGACGGTTTCTCCGCCGTTGGGGGGAGTATAGGGCGAACCGTCTTCTCCTCGAAATACCATCTCCACTTTTTCTCGGGCAAACTCGGACTCTTCCAGCCAATGCCGGACATAGGATTTGATCACCGGAAATACCTCGCTGTGCTTTCCCTTGCCGTGAATGATCCGGACCACCCTTTCCCGATGCAGATAAGCATTTTCCAAGGTCCGCTCCAGTCCGGCTCGGACTTCTTCCAGGGTCATGCCGTGCAAGTCGATGGTTAACATATTTACTCCTCCGATCTAACGTCCGGTTGCGCTTGTAGTTCCTGCAAATATTCGGAAACATGCTTGGTCACCATATAATACTGATTGCTGAAATTCCACAGCAAAAATCCGTCAGCTTTCCCCTCCATGGTCCCCTGGAGTTGTTTTCTCAGATATTCGCCATAGGTTGCCATATTCATTTTACGTTCTCCGCCCAGCAAAAATGCTTGAACATAGGGGCGGATCAATACCCGTCCCCCGCCGATTTGCTCGGCCCGGTAAGCTCCCTGACGGTAAATTTGCCTGGCCCGTTCCAGATAATCCAGATCTTTCATAAACGAAGACGGAAAATGGGACGGATAATACATGGGGCAAATTACATCCACATACTTGGAGAAAACGGCCATGTTTTGCCCGTTCCAACTGTCCATATTGAACCAACAGTTAAATCCGTATAAATCTGTGCTGATATGCACATTCAACGCTGACCTGGCCTTCCTCAAAAACGATTCCAGGGCATCCACTTTTTCCATGCCTTTTAGACGATAGCGATATGTCGCCGTGGATAAATCCCCGTCGGTGGGAAACCGGATATAGTCGAATTGGATCTCGTCTACGCCGAGACTTTCCAATTCCTTCGCCAATGCAATATTGTAATCCCAGACATCCTCATGGTAAGGGTCCACCCAAAATTCCCGCTGTACCAAGACAGTTTGTCCGGAAGCATCGGTGGTTTTCACCAAATGCCCCCAGGGTTTGCCGGCCTTATGATCCCATACGGCATATTTATGGTTTTCATAACGGTACAAACGTTCATCTTTGAATACCACCAGTCTGCCAATGACATAGATTTGCCGTTCCTTAAGTTTTTTCTGAAATTCCCGGATATTGATCTGGCTGCGGACTGCTCCGATCTGTTTGGGAAAAGGTAATGCCGTATTATAGGTAACAAACCCGGAATCATCCTTAAAATCGACGACGACGGTATTCAATCCATTGTTTTTGATGAATTGGAGCTTCTCTTCCAAACGCCGGCCGGAGGCATAATCAGGCCGCAAATACAATCCATATCGCCCGGAAGCCAGTTGACGCCGGCGGAGCGCCTCTCCGTTATGCTCGGGAGCGGCATGCCATGTTTCGCCGATTTTTTGAAAAGGTTCCCAGCGATAATGGGCCGTATATGAACGGGTCATGAGGCTGAACTCCCAGGATACTGCCATTCCGTCCTCCGTATCTTTTTTTCTGAAATAGATTCCGCAGATATGTTGTCGGCTTTCCGGTTCACACCCGGTCAAACTGACCGCTCCTCCGTCGCGTTCCAACTGATATAGGCCTTTCCCGTAACCGCAGCTGAAAACGAGACGGCTGTTTTCGGGATGATACGCCAGCGCCGATATTTCTTCATAAAACCCGGCGCCTTGATATAAAAATTGTAAACGTGGCGTTAAATTTACCCAGGTCTTGCCGAAATCCCGGGTTTCATATAAGCCTTGATAAGCCGTACCTACGGCAATGGCCGCGGTTCCTGCGAAGACAAAGCCACGGCCGTCACATAAACCGCCGCCGGAAAAGGCTTTGATAAAGGAATCTCCCTCCACGTCCTGCCACCATCTTCCGAGTAAAACACCTGGCGAGCTGTAGTGACAGCCACCCGTTCCGGCCGGCAGGGATCGACGGCCATAGCCGATAAAGTCCGCAATTCAGCTCGAGTAAACGGGTAAATCCATTTTACCGGCAGGCCATCATTGCGGGTTTCCCAACGGAACCCACCATCTTCCGAAACCAGAAAACCGTCATCGGAAATTCCATAGACCAACGACGCACCGGCCGATACCCAATATTGGGGAAACCCGTCAGGAAGCGACTGGGCCTCGGAATGGGTCGGCGTATTAAATAAAACGGCATTCAATGACAGTCCCATAATTAAAGCTAAAAAAAAGGTTTTACGCAGCGACACGGTTTGCAATCTCTCCCTGGACGAAGGATGTTAAAAGGGCAATTTATGTCATTATGTTCGATGGTCGCCCCAAATCTCCTCTTCGTCGGATGGAAAAGCAAACCATTTTTAATATTCAAAAAAAATACACCGTGTTGATACACGGTGTCATCTGGAGTTTTACCTCTGTTAGATGTGTTCCGGTTCCGATGGCGTCGAAATTTCGCCCAGGGTTTTAGCCAGTTCCACATCGTATTTAGCTTGTGTGGCCAGATCACCCAACGCCACGATGCCAACCAATTGATCGTTTTCAACCACCGGCAGACGCCGGATTTGATGATGGGCCATCAATTCAGCGGCTTCATTCAGCGACGTATCCGGATTAACCGTCGTAACGTGCGATGTCATCACGTCTTTGACCGGTGTCGTATGGGGGTCTTTTCCGTGAGCAATATTCCGTACCACGATGTCCCGGTCGGTGACCAGACCGACCACCTGTTTGCCTTGACAAACCGGAATCACACCGACATCATGTTTTTGCATCAGTTGGGCTGCCTCGACCACTGACGTTTCAGGATTGACGTAGGCAACCTGCGAGGTCATAATGTCTCGAATCTTCAAGGGCTTTATCTTCCTTTCTGTTTTTCAGTTCACTTCCATTGTTTATTCTTTATGAAGTATATCCCTTTTCCATCCGCCGCATACTGAAAGTTACCCGAAAAACAGTTAAATAAAGGTTTAAGCAGGAATCCCTTCCAGCCCTATTTCTTTGGCAACCTTCTTCATCCCTTCAATGGTATTACCGATGATCTCGCTCAGCTCAGCACCTAACATCTGAGCACCTCTTTCGATGACCGCCCGGTTGGCCCCGGCGGCAAAAGCTTTATCCTTCCATTTTTTCTTCACCGAGCTCACTTGCAAGTCCATAATGCTCTTCGAAGGCCGTACCAAAGCCGTCGCCGTGATCAGTCCCGTCAATTCGTCGATGGTATACAATACCTTCTCCATCTTGGATACAGGCTCCACATCGCAACAAATGCCCCATCCGTGGCTGACCACCGCCCGGATATACTCTTCCGGCCAACCGGCTTCCTCCAAAATTTCCCGGCTTTTCCGACAATGTTCATCAGGCCAGTTTTCATAATCCAAATCGTGGACCAAGCCGACAATCCCCCATTTTTCCGGATCTTCTCCGTATATCCCAGCAAAATGGCGCATGACCGCTTCCACGGCCAAAGCATGCTTGAGCAGGTTTTCACTGTGAGTATACTGTTTCAATAATTGCCATGCATCGTCTCGGGTTGGAATCATCCTTTTCATCTCCTCGATCACTTGATATTTTACTTTGAATTCATTTCAACCAGTTGTTTTAGCCGGTTTATTTCGTTACGCAAGGACTTTAGCTCGTCCAATATTTGTTGTTCCAGGCTTTCCTCCTCATCTTCCTCTTTCAGAATGACGCTGAATTTGCCGCATGCTTCCAAAATGGCCTTGGAAACCTTGGAAATCCGCGAAACCCCCTGTTTCCTCAATTCCTGCCGTAAATCGGCATAGGAAATATGTTCACGGGCCAAATTTTCCTCGATCAATTGGCCGTCGCTGATTAAAATCGTTGGTTCTCCCTCCACCAGGCGGGAGAAAAAGTGAGATTTAAAGGTCAACAGCGACAGGGTGAATTCAAGCCCACCCAATAACAATAATATCATAATCCCTTTCAACAGGGAGACTTTTTGCTCCAGGCCGACGATGACGATGACTTCACCGATGCCGACCATAATTACCAAATCAAAGAGACTCAATTCACCGAGCGCCCGTTTTCCCATCAGGCGGACAACGACTAGTGCCGCCAAATAAATGGCTATTAGATTAACAACAAACCCGATGAATTCCGTCCAATTCTCCATGGTATCGCCTCAAAGCTAGTATAGCAGGTTAGCCATGGGATTATTACGGCTCACTGGGTTCTGCCGCAAACGGTACATTTTCCTTTCACCGTCGCCGGTTTCACATTGGGCCAAATTTTACAGTCGGTCGTCCCTAAACTGCCTAATTTTTCATACGGACATTGGTTATGGATCATATGGTACCCTTCAAAAGTCAGGCAACCGTCGCTGACCCGGCCGCAACGCGGGCATACGGTCTGGGGATAATATAACGCCCCTTTTTTAACAATCCCCTTGTACTCCGTCTTTTGGCCACAGGCAAAACAGGTGGCTGAAATGAGCCGTTTATCGTCAATACTCCGCCACCGGATACCTTCGGCCGAGATGATCATTCGCGGAAAATCCGACGGCAACGCCGCATCCTGAACTTGATAAAAGATGGGCGCCAACCGGAGCAAATCATTGGCAAATTCCGAAGTTTCAATGGGCGTGTGGATGAATTCCCACGGTAGGGCCAGCAGGATCATTAAAGTGACCATGATAATTAAGCCGGCCTTACATCCGCCGAATACCGCCCCCAAGCCGCCGTCAACCACCGCAATAGATTCGCTTTTCCTGGAATGATGCCAGCGTTTGCCAAAAAAGCTCACCAGGCCGCTGATGACGACGACAATGAAAATGAACGCGATAATATTGGCCAAAGGGGTCGAAAAACTCAACTTGGGAGCCAGAGCTGCGCCGACGGATTTATAATAATGGAAAGCCAATATCAACGACACGATGCTGCCGATCAGCTCGAATAATTGCTGAACGAAACCTTTTCGAAACCCTTTCAGGATAAAATAGCCAAAGATTCCGGCGATCACCCAATCGACCCAGGTCAATCCAATCCCTCCTATTTGGCCTGTTCCAGTAATTCTTCCAGATAACGATATTCTTTCCTCAATTTGTGTAATTCATCCGCAATGCGGAGGGCAGTCAACACCGATACCTGGGTCCGGTTCAGCTTGGGATTGCTTTTGGCAACCGATTGGATCTCCGTTTCGATAAACGTGGCAATCTCTTGCATATATTGGGGGTCATCCTTTCCCCGAATGATGTATTCATCCCCCATCACTTTAAAGGTATAAACATATTCGCCGTCAGCATTTTTCTTCTCCAGCATCCGTTTCACCCCTGTTAACCCAATCGGCAGATTTGGTCCTCTTTTAAATTTAACCATAAAATGAAAAACTCCTTCAGAGAAGGAGTTAAACTTCGATGATGACGCCAAACAGGTAAGGAAGGCTCAATAAAAATGCTGAAAATATCAAATACCACAGGAAATTACCTACAAAAATCCGGGGATATTTAAACCCCTGAATGTACTGGCGGATGGCCAGCATCCATTGGAGATAGGACAGTTCTTCCTCGGTGCTCGGCAGCTGTCCGGGGCGGATGGCAATGCGGCTTTCCAAAAAGTCATCAATGAGCATGACTTGCGCCTGAACCCACCGGATGGCTTTGGAAGCAAAGATGGCATAGTATCCCAACGCTGCCACCCACAGGATTCCGACCGCCAGATAGCTGTAAAACACCGTATCTACCATATAAAAATGGACCAAATAAAAATAGAGCACAGCCTCGGTAAACGCCAGCCAAAACCCTAATGCTAGCAATTCCGCTTTGACGCGGTTCCATAACCCATGATAACGATACACCGACATCTCGGCCATCGTCAACCAATGAAAGGCCAAAGCGATAACCGGTTCAAAGGTCAAAGCGACAAAAAAACTCCAGCCTATGCCGTCTCCCAGCCGCAACAGCCAATATTGCCACTCCGGGCGGGTTAGGATTTGGCCCTGAAAGGAAGCAAAGACAATAAAAATCACCAAAAAGGCGGTTTTGAGCATCTTCCGGTTGCGATAGAGAGGAAACAGCAATTCACGGCCCAAATAGACGATACCTGCAAAAACCAGTTTAAACTGGAGTAACGGAATGAGTCTGAAGCTGCTGGCGGGCTCCTCATAACCCAAAAGCCATGACGTGATCCCCAACCAGACAACGATCATTCCCAAATATATCCATTCTTTCTTATAAGTAACTTCGGCAAAACGTTTCGAAATGCCCATAAAAAAATCCCTCCGGTTCATATTGGTACAATCTATGAACCACGGAGGGAAGTTATGACCGGGATTTGAAGACAAGCAAAAGGCTCAGCCTCGGATAACGGCTCCGTATCGTTGGTTAAGTTTTTCGAGGAGCTCGGCCTGGAGCTTTTGGACTTCCGTATCATTTAAAGTCCGGTCTTTCGCCCGGTATGTCAGGCTAAAGGCCATACTCCGGCAGCCTTCCGGCACCTGGCCGCCGGTATATACGTCGAACAGCTCGACATTTTCAATTAATTCACTGCCCAAAGCATGGATTTGAGCGATAACATGTTCCGGTGAAACATCCACCGGAAGCACCAACGCCAGATCGCGTTCCACCGCTGGGAACTTGGGAAGCGGTTTAAACAGAATGTCCCGTTGCCAACCTTCGGCCAGAACCTCCAAATCCACTTCCAAAAGATAGGCTTTTTCCGTCAATTCATAATTTTTAGCAACCCGGGGATGGACTTGGCCCAAATAACCAACAATCCGGCCTTCCACCAGAATATCCGCAGCCTGGCCCGGATGTAAATAGGGCCGTGAAGATACGGCAAATGTCAAGCCGGTGATGTTGAAAGCATCGGCGATAAGTTCCATCAAGCCTTTGATGTCATAAAAATCGTAATAGTCTTTGGATTGATTCCACCCTAGTTCTGCTTTGCGTCCCATCAGACCGATGGCTAAGTGCAGGGGCTCATCCGGCAGGATTTGGCCTTCTTTGGGCAGATATACCCTGGCTATTTCGAAAAAGGCCACGTCGTTTTGGCGCCGCCTCGAGTTAAACGCCAGCGTTTCCAACATTCCATGGGCCAATGTGGTCCGCATGACCGCTTGTTCTTCACTTAACGGTACCATCAGTTCGACCGTATTCCGCAACGGGTCATCAGTACCCAGGCCCAGCCGTTCCGGCACGTTTTTCGGATAGAGGCTGTAGGTGATAATCTCCGAAACTCCGTTTCCATGCAGGATCCGACGTAATTCATGGCGGAATTTCTGTCCGGTGGTCCGCTCCCCAACAGCCAGGCTGGCCGGGAAAGTTACCGGAATACGGTCATAACCATACAATCGAGCCACTTCCTCCGCCAGATCCGCCATATGTCCGATATCTCTCCGATAAGACGGCACTGTCACTTCGAGATAATCTCCGTCCTCCGTCACGGTCATGGAGACAGATTCCAAATACGTGCGAATGGCTTCCACCGAAAGGGACGTACCCAACCATTCATTGATCCGGTTAGCCCGAAAACGGATGGTTTTCTCCCTGACCGGATCGGGATGTACGTCGATATACCCTTGGGTCAACTCCCCTTCGCCCAATTCCTGCATCAAAGCGGCTGCCCGGTTTAATGCCTCGATCACCCCATTGGGATCGATGCCCCGTTCGAAACGGAGCGACGACTCCGTCCGCATATCCAATGCTTTAGCCGTTTTTCGAATACTTATCGGATTGAAATAGGCCGCTTCCAAGAAAATATTTACAGTCCGGTCCGTCACTTCGCTGGTACTCCCGCCCATGACCCCGGCAACGCATAAAGGTTTGGTGGGATCGGTGATCAGCAGATTATCCGAATGGAGCGTCCGTTCCACGTCATCCAACGTGACCAGCTTCTCACCGTCTTTTGCCCGACGTACCACGATCTCCCCGCCGGATATCCGGTCCAGGTCAAACGCATGTAACGGTTGATTATATTCCATCATCACGTAGTTGGTAATATCGACGATATTGTTGATGGGCCGAATTCCGGCTGCTCGGAGCCTACGCTGCATCCAAGCAGGAGAAGGCTTAATCTTAACATTACGGCTAACCCGGCCCGCATACCGGGGACACAGATCCGGGTCGTTGACGGAAACCCTGGCAAAGGCCGCTGTGGGCTGGCCATTTTCCTTAATGCGAATCTCCGGCAAATTCACCTTCTTTCCCAAAATCGCAGCAACCTCTCGGGCCACCCCGATCATACCCAGACAATCCGAACGGTTGGGTGTCAATTCCAAAACCAATACCTGATCTTCTTCGCCCAAGGCCTTGGCAACCGGTGTCCCCGGGTCATAATCCTCTTCAAATACCCAAATGCCACTGGATTCGCTTTCGATACCCAGTTCCTTCCCTGAACACATCATCCCTTCAGAGAGAACATCCTTGAACATGGCTTCTTGGATGGCCTTTCCGTCAGGCAAAGTGGTTCCTGGCAAGGCTAACGGCACCCGGTCGCCCACAGTTAAATTTTTTGCTGCGGTAATCACTTGTTTGACCCCATGGGGCCCGACATCCAGTTTCGCCACGGTCAGGTTATCCGCTATGGGATGTTTGGCCAATTCAAGGACCCGGGCAACAACTATGCCCTGGTATTTTGCTGCCTGATCTTCGATCTCCTCGACAGCGATGCCGGCCATGGTCAGCCGTTCAGCCAATTCTGCCACGCTGCAATCGATATCTACCAATTCTCTCAACCACTCTATTGAAACCCGCATTGGTCTGTCCTCCTCTTAAAACTGATTCAAAAAGCGCTGATCGTTCTCGAAAAATACCCGAATATCATTGATCTGGTATTTTAAAATGGCGATCCGTTCCACACCCATACCGAAGGCAAATCCGGAAACCCGTTCCGGATCATAATTGGCCATTTTCAATACCACCGGGTTGACCGAACCGGAACCCAAAATTTCCAGCCAACCGCTGCCTTTACAAATACGGCAGCCTTTACCGCCGCATGCACAAGAGACATCCACTTCCGCACTGGGTTCCGTAAACGGGAAGAAACTGGGTCGGAAGCGCACTTGCCGGTCTTCGCCAAATAATTTTTTAGCGAATACCGTCAACACCCCTTTCAAGTCGGCAAAGGTAATGCCCTCGTCAACGACCAGCCCTTCAATCTGGTGAAACATGGGAGAATGGGTCGCATCCAGGGCATCGCGACGATAGACCCGTCCCGGGGCGATAATCCGAATCGGATTGGGGTATAATTTTTCCATGGTCCGTATTTGGACCGGCGACGTATGCGTCCTCAATAAGATTTCATTAGTGATATATAATGAATCCTGCATATCCCGGGCAGGATGGTTTTTCGGGAGATTCAAGGCCTCAAAGTTATAATAATCTGTTTCCACTTCCGGCCCTTCGGCAATACTGAAACCCATGCCCAAAAAGATGGATTCGATCTCCTCCATCACCATTTGCAGCGGGTGGGCATGACCGATTTTCGGCTTACGTCCGGGCAAAAAGATATCCAGGCGTTCTGCTTGCAACTGTCGTTCTTCCTCAATGGCGGCAATGGCTTCACTCCGTTCGGATAATGCCTCTTCCAACCGTTCCCGGACTTTATTGGCCAATTCGCCGATAACCGGACGCTCTTCAGGGGAAAGGCTGCCCATACCGCGTAAAATGGCGGTAAGCGACCCTTTTTTCCCCAAATATTTCACCCGGATTTCCTGTAGAACTTTGCTATCAGTGACTGCTTCGATTTCGCGCAAAGCTTCACTTTGCAGGTTTTCCAACTGTTCTTTCATACATAGGCCCCCTCTTCCATATCACACTATAAAAAAACCTTCATCCCATCGGGACGAAGGTTTAGTTCGTGGTACCACCCAAATATTATACTCTGTCAGGTACGGGATATGTAATCCGATACCCTTTCCCGATAACGGGGGAAAAACCGTCGCGGCCTACTTTTACGTTCAGCCTAAAGTTCAAGAGGGAACTTCCCTGTAAAGGTCCGGTAAAAGCTTTCAGTCACGGCTTTTTTCCCTGTACCCATCCCATATACAGGTACTTTTCTCTGTCATCACCTTTAAACTATTCAATTGATAAAAATTTAAACCAACGTTCGTGTGA
>JAKOSX010000182.1 GCA_029776595.1 Bacillota bacterium
ATCATGTGCTCGTCGACGACTTGGGACAATTGGGTGACGCCGTAACCCAACCTGCATCCGATCGTAAAGAGGATATCATCGGCCATTTGCTTCGCTGGAATGAAACCCATGATTGTGCCGTTTTCTCCCTCAATGACTCCCGGGAATGGAACCCGGATATTTTAGAACTCGATTTCCATCCGCCGATCGGGCCCGGCGAACCCTTAATCGGTATGGAAGTCGTCAAATCCGGATTAACCACCGGAATCACCCGCGGAATCATCGACGGAGTCAGCTTCGATGAATTTACCGTTGTGCCCGTGGAAACCGACCCCCAGAACTTCCAGGAATTGAGCGCACCCGGCGATTCCGGTTCCGTTTGGATAGAGGCCGAGACAGGTATTGCCGTAGGCTTACACTATGCCGGAGAAATCGACCCCGACCCCGCCGCCGAACGTTCTTGGTCCAAAAAACTGATCAATGTATGTTTCGTGTTAAAAATCCATTTATGAACCGAAAACGCTGTAAATTCCATTCGTTGATTTGGTCGGGATAAAAAAATAAACTGCTAAACGATTAGCAGTTTGAAAGCCAGCGTTAAAAACGCTGTTTTCTACATCATCAGCGAGTACAATGCCCTCGCTTACTCGGCTTTTAGGTGAGTTATGTAGACGAGCCTCACCGTAGATATATAATACAAAAAGGAGGGAGTAAAAAAGTTTGGTGTATTTAATGTACCATAGAGTCGCCAGGGGTTCCATTTAAATCTCTTTGCAAAATTGATAACGTTATGTAAATTTTTTACACTTCCGAAATAACAAAAAAGCGGGTTCTCACCCGCTTCGTTCATTCCGACAAAATATACACTTTCACTTTTTTTCGTCCAAACATTATCGCTTCCCGATACGTTTCAAAACAAAGATCAATCCGGTTCCCCTTAATCGCCGCCCCAATATCGGCTGCCTCCGCCAGTCCATAGCCCTCGATATAGAGCTTAGTCCCTAACTTAATGACGCGTGGGTCGACAGCCACCAGACCGAACCCCGCCTTTTTCCCGGTGTAGGTCCGGCCGTACTTGGCGTAGACGCCGCAACTTTCAGGCCCCGGAGAATACGCCGTGGCATCCATCACCTTGACATCATAGTACCGGTAACTGCCGCGCGAAGTCTCCAAAACCCGGATAATCGGTTTAATTCCCAATGCTATAACCGTGTTCACCTTGGGTTTCAGGATCTTTTCAGCCAAAACAATTCTCTTCTTCTCCAGGCCGTTCTCATAGACCACTTTAACCTGGCGTTCCGCCAATCCGTCCTGGCCTTGCTGGATAACTTTTTTTGTGCCTTTCTCCAAAGTCGTATCCCGGAGATACTCAGTAGCCGCTTTCACCGGAACGGTTATAGTCAAAACTTTCGAAGTAACATCGACAACTTCGATTTCCTGATGGGGTTCTACCCATTGATCCAACGCCGGAGTAACCCGGTCATCATCATCAAAGGCCACATTCGCCGAGAGTAAAACTTCGCGAACCGGCCGAGCAACCGTATAATACTCAAATTGACCGGAAGAAGTTTTAATGGTTACCGGAAAAGCGCGGGTTACCTCTATATGTAAATTTTCGGTGACCGGAGCGTTTAAATCCGGAACCACCCTGTCCCCGGGATTTAACGTTATTTTACGTTCGGCTAATACTGCCTTAACGGTCGAGCGGACAGTCTTAAATTGAACCGTTTTCCCGTCCACTTCCAGCTGAACCTGATCCAATGCCAACACATAAGCGAAGCATGAAACGATAATGAACGCCAGGCAAGCAATGCCGACAGGTAAAGGCAACTTTTGAAAGAACCGACATCCTTTCATCCCAATCTCTCCAAACAAAAAAATACTTAAAAAGTTAAATTCGCCAAGAAATCTTGAAAATCCTCCCTAGCGAATTCCAGTTTTTATTCATTGATATAATGTCGCACTCTGAATTGCACGCCCAAACCGGCTGCGACGGCTCTGGCTTTTTCCACATCAACGCCGGGATAATCCACCACCGTCAGAACCACCTCCGGTATAACCTGCCGGCACCGTTTCGTAAAATCAAGCAACGCTTCATAGGCCCGTTCGCCGTAACGACTCCGGGAAACTTTCTGATATTCCTCGGCATTATGTGCATTTAAACTGATAGAAACGGTATCAATTAACCCTTTCATCAAAGGAACAATATCATAATCCAAGAATAAATCGGCCAATCCGTTGGTATTGATCCGGATTTTCTTAGCATCATGAGCTTTTAACCAACGGGCCACTTCAATCACAGCGTCCCCTCGGAGCAACGGTTCCCCATAACCGCAAAAGACCACTTCGGCATAGGACGAAGGATCTTCGATGGCTTGGATTATCTCTTCGACCGTCGGTTCCCTCTCCAACCACAAATTGTACCCTATTCCCTTTTCGTTATTGCGAATGCAAAACAAGCAGCGATTGGTGCAGCGATTGGTGATATTCAAATACAAACCGTCTTTCACCGGATATGCGATGACCATCCCTTTCGGATGGACCTCGGTATCATGCATCCGTTTCATGTTCAATCACGTCCAATTTAAATAGGTTACGGCTATTACGGAAAGTTGCTTCCATCACTGTCTCAACTGCTAAATTCTTTAATTCCGCCAATTTCTTGCCGACCAGGGGCACCATACCGGGACGATTGCGTTCGCCCCGAAAGGGATGGGGCGCCAAATACGGAGCATCCGTTTCAATCAATATCTTATCTAGGGGAACATCCACGGCCACTTCGGCCAGATTTCGGGCATTCTTAAACGTCAAAGGCCCGGCAAAAGAGATATATAATCCTTTTTTTATACAGGCAGTCGCCGTTTCTTTGCTTCCGGAGAAGCAATGCATTACACCACCGGCATCGGGGACGCCGGTCTCAGACAAAATTTGCAGCGTATCTCCATGGGCTTCCCGGTTATGAATAATCACCGGTTTCCCGTATTCACCGGCTAATTCCAGCAATTCGCGGAAGGCCCGACGTTGAGCGTCCCGGGGCGAATAATCATAATGATAATCCAAGCCGATCTCGCCCAAGGCCTTCACTTTCGGTTCCTTCAGGAGTTGTTCCAATTCGTGGCGCACCTCAGGTCCCCAATCCTTGGCATCATGAGGATGGAGGCCGACTGCCGCCCAAATCATATTGTATGCAGCGGCCAGTTCAATGGCACGGATGGAGGAAGGCAAGTCATAGCCCACCACCATCATCCCCGACACCCCGGCCTGAAGCGTCTCGTCGATCACGGCCCGAAGATCCTCTTTAAATGCTTCATCATTAAGATGGCAATGACTGTCGAACCACATCAGCGAACCTTAGCCCCACTGCCGATTTGAGTTTCCGGCCGGATAACGACGACTTTGTTATCCACAGAAGCGGCAAGCAACATCCCCTGGGACAAGACTCCCCGCAATTTAGCCGGTTTTAAGTTTGCCACCACCACAATTTCCTTTCCGACCAAGTCTTCAGGCCGGTAATGCTGAGCGATCCCCGCAACGATCTGCCGTTTTTCAGCTCCTACCTCAACCGCTAATTTCAACAGTTTATCAGAGCCTTCCACCTTCTCGGCTTCCAAGACTTTCGCCACACGCAAATCGATTTTAGCGAAATCGTCAATGGAAATTAATCCTTCATCGGTTTGGGCCGGCTTGGTTTCTTCCGCTGCTTTCGCTTCTTTCACTTTCTCTTCTTTCCCTTTGGCATCCGGTTTCTCTTCCTCAATCCGCGGGAAAATAGGATTCCCCTTCTTCACCTGGATACCGGAAGACAGCCAACCCCAGGTCATCCCTTCAATATAATTCACCGTTTCAAGCGGCTGCGGGATCCCTAATTGGGCCCATATTTTAGCCGGTGTTTCCACCATAAAGGGCTGCAGCAACACGGCCACCAGCCGCAACGACTCCGCCATGGTATATAGGACGGTATGGAGCCGCTCTTGCTGATCGGGTTGTTTGGCCAAAGCCCACGGCGCGGCTTCATCGATATATTTGTTGGCCCGGCTGACAATTTTGAAAATCTGGGCCAACGCCGCACTGACTTCGAGCTTCTCCATGGATTGTTTCACTGCGGCGATGCTCTCTTCCGCCAGACTGATCACCTGGCGATCCAATTCCTGATAGGTTCCGGGCGCCGGAATGACCCCGCCGGTGAATTTCTCGATCATAGATAATGTCCGATGCAGCAAATTCCCCAAATCATTGGCTAAATCCGTATTAATACGCAGGATCAGCGCGTCTTCCGAATAGAACCCATCGGAACCGAAGGGAATTTCACGCAATAAGTAATAGCGAATGGCGTCCAAACCATATTTGTCAATGAGTACAATCGGATCGATCACATTTCCCTTGGATTTGGACATTTTCCCGCTCTCCAACACCAACCAGCCATGGCCGAAAACCTGCTTAGGAAGAGGTAAATCCAACGCCATTAAAATAATCGGCCAAATGATGGTATGGAAACGAACGATCTCTTTGCCGACCAAATGAAGATCCGCCGGCCAATACCTGTCAAACAGCTCCCGGTCATGGGGATACCCTAAAGCGGAAATATAATTGGACAGGGCATCCAGCCATACATAAACGACATGCTTGGGATCAAACGGCACTTGAATCCCCCAGTTAAACGTCGTCCGGGAAACGCATAAATCTTCCAGCCCCGGCTTGAGGAAATTATTGATCAT
>JAKOSX010000183.1 GCA_029776595.1 Bacillota bacterium
ACTTAACCGCGGGTTTCAACCCGTGGCGAACAAAATCGCATCTTCCGACCTCACGATTCACAAACACCGGGCGTCTCTTTTATCAGCCTGAAATTCTTCCATTTCCCGGACAGGAAATAAATCATCCCCGGCACTCCGGTCCCGTAAGCAGCCAGGCCATATCCTAAAAAGAACCCGAATAGTCCCAGATTGAAAATAACGCCCAACAAATAACTCAAGCCGATCCGGAGCACAAAAGCGTCCAGCAGTCCCAATGCCAAACTGAGCTTCGCATTCCCCAACCCCCGGATAAACCCGTGGCTGCCGCGCATTAAAGTCATTGCCGGGAAACTCCAGACAATGGCGGATACGAAAGTGAATGATAATTCAAGCACATTCGGATCATCGGTAAAGATCCCGAACATTTGGCGATACTTGGTCAAATATATTACGGTAAATATCAGGTAGCATAGCGAACAATAGAGCAGCGTCATGTAAACTGTTTTACGCGTCCGTTTATAATGACCCGCCGCCAGATTTTGAGCGCACATGGTCGAATTGGCGAAGGCCATTCCTTGGGTGGTTTTGTTGATAATGTCGTCGATTTTTATTCCTACCCCGAAGACCGCCGCCGCGTAAACACCGAATTTATTCACCAGACTGTTCACGAACATCATCGATACATTGATGGCGCAGCTTTGCACCGCAAAAGGGATCCCCAGTTTGACGAGAAGGCCCGAAATCTCCGGATCAATCCCTAGGCTCTCCTTTTTAAAATCGAAACCCAGTTCCTCTTTTCTTTTATATAAAAAGCACAAGGAAAATATGAATGAAATAGCCTGGCCGAGGATCGTCGCTAGGGCGGCGCCTTTGGTTCCCCACTCCCAGACGCCTATGAACAGCAGATCCCCGATTAGGTTTAATACGGAGGCAATGGCGACAAATAAAAACGGATGTTTGGAATCGCCCAACCCTCTCAAAACCGCCGCCACCATATTATAACCATAGGTAAAAACGATCCCGAGACTGCAGATGAACGTATAATCCCAGGCCATACCATAAGCTTCAGCCGGTGTGTTGAGCAGCGTTAAAATGTTTTTGCCGCAACCGAGCCCGATGACGGTCATCAACAGACCCATACCCATCAAGAGCGAAAAAAGCGTTCCGATCGCCCGCTTCATCCGGTCGTGTTGTTTGGCGCCGATATATTGAGCGACCAATACCTGTCCGCCGTTGGCAAAGCCCAGGCCGAGCATGGTCATGAAGATAAACAGCTGGCTGGCTATGGAAACCGCCGCCAGTCCGCGGCTGCCGATGAATTTTCCGACCACCATCATATCCACCAGCGAATATAACACCTGAAGCGCGTTGGACATCATGAACGGTATTGAAAATGTCAGTAATTGTTTGGGTATATTTCCGGATGTAAAATCGTTAATTATCGTTTTTCGATTCGCTTCCGCTTCTCCCATAGCGGCATGAACGCTTCCTTTCTTGGGTACTATTTGGTCATAAACCCTAATAGCCTTAAGCGCAAACTAGTGAAAGCCGTATAAATCCGGCGGTCCGTAATCTCATATTAAATGAAAAAATGAAGGGTATCTTCAAGATGTTCTCTTAGAACCCCAAAGATACCTTCACCTAATTATCTTCATCTTCTTTCTTCCAAGTTATTTTATCAGCTCGCTTCTTGATCCCGGCTGCGCTTCGCCGCCCTTTCCCGTTCGCTCCGGTCGAGGATCTTCTTGCGCATCCTGATTGCTTTCGGAGTCACTTCCACCAGTTCGTCGTCTTCAATATATTCCATGGCCTGTTCCAAACTGAAAACTACCGGCGGCGTTAACCTGATTCCTTCCTCAGCGGTACTGGAACGCATATTGGTCAAGTGTTTTTTCTTACAGACGTTTACGTCCAGATCGCCCTCCCGTGAATTTTCACCGACGATCATTCCCGCGTAAACCGGCTCCATCGGACGGATGAAAAGCGTCCCCCTGTCTTCCACATTATGAATGGCATAAGCGGTGGCCTCCCCGCTTTCGAAGGCTACCAACACTCCGCGGCTCCGGCCGGGGATTTCCCCTTTCCAAGGCCCATAATGGTCGAATAGGTGGTGCATGATCCCCTCGCCTTTGGTATCGGTCAGAAATTCAGAACGAAAGCCGATCAACCCGCGGGCCAGGATCAGAAACTCCAGTTTAACATGGTTCTTCCCTGCCGGTTGCATATTGACGAGCTCGCCGCGGCGGTTGCCGAGGTTCTCGATGACCCGGCCGGAAAATTCTTCGGGTATATTGATGAAAAGCCGTTCATATGGTTCGCATAATTGATCGTTGATTTGTTTCAAAATCGGTTTCGGCTTCGAGATTTGAAGTTCATAGCCTTCACGGCGCATAGTTTCGATCAGAATCCCGAGATGCAGTTCGCCCCGGCCGGATACTTGAAAGGCGTCGGGACTATCGGTCTCCGCCACTCGGAGGCTGACGTTGGTCTCCGCCTCTTTCCAAAGCCTGCTCCGAAGATGGCGGGAGG
>JAKOSX010000184.1 GCA_029776595.1 Bacillota bacterium
AACGCATATCCGCGTTCCTTCCTCAACCCAGTACCCGGCACCTAGTCCCTAGCACCTATAACCCAAAAAATTCTTAAGAAGAGGAACCCATGGACACAACCTTAACCATCAATGAACATCGTATTCCTGTGAAAAACCTGGATAAAGTCTTCTGGCCGGAGGACGGATTTACCAAAGGGGATGTCATGCGGTATTATGCGGAGATTTGGCCGGTGCTGGGGCCCCATCTGGCCAACCGTCCGGTTTCATTGGTCCGTTACCCTGAGGGGATCACCGGAGACTTTTTTTATCAAAAAGACGTGCCGAAACCGCCGGAGTGGCTCACCACCTGTCCCATTCCCTCCGACGGCCGGGTCATTCGTTATGCTGTCCTCAACAATCCGGAATCCTTGATTTGGTCCGTGAATTTAGGATGCATCGAACTCCATCCCTGGCTGTCCCGGTTAGATAATCTGCATCGTCCCACCTATATTATTATCGATCTGGATCCGATGGAGCCTGCCGTATTCAGCGACGCGGTCACCGTCGCCCTCCGTTTCCGATTGCTCCTGAAGGAACTGGGCCTCCAGGCCTTTCCGAAAACGTCAGGTGCCACCGGGGTTCATATTTATATCCCGATTGCACCCCGATATACATTCCGCCAAACCGGCACCTTTGTGAAAAAACTTGGAGAGGTCATCATTCAGCACGATCCCCAACTGGCCACCAACGAACGGAAAGTCTCAGAGCGTGACGGCAAAGTTTATATCGACCATTTGCAAAACCTGGAAGGTAAGACCATCGCCTCCGTCTACAGCATCCGCCCCTTTCCCAAAGCTCCGGTCTCCATACCGGTAACCTGGGAGGAACTCCCCGACTGCCACCCGTCCATGTTCACCATCGTCACTGCGCCAGAGCGAATTCAGCGTATCGGGGATCTTTTTAAGCCTCTTTTAACACTGGAACAAACCTTGCCAGAGGAATTCCTTTCATAACTTCCATAATTAATGACTATTTTCCGATTGCTGATTCTGTCTTCACACTTAACTAAATCGGCCTGTCGGGATGAGCTCAATGAACGAGTTTTTCCAAAGGGGTTGTGCGGTCAACCCCTTTGGAATCCACATCGCTGGGGACTGTTGTGTCCCAAGACCCCTTCAATCTCGATGGTCATCCTGACCATCAATAAGTAAGGTTTCGCCGTCACAATCCTTTAGAAAACGCCACTATTCTCCCCGTTCATTCGAATCACCTCAAACGGTTCGATCCACAGTCCCAGCTCCGCCACAAGCGGCAAATGGTCCGACAGGAGATTGTCGACAACCTCAAAATGGTACAGGGAGAATTCCGGCGAGGCCAGGATATAGTCGATCCGCCCGCCGATATTGCCGTCTTTCAGGCGGAAGGTACCGTGTTCGCCCCAAGCGCTGTCCTGCTGCAAATCCCGAAAAATTCTGGTGAGGCTGGCCACTGCCGGATCATCTTTGGTCCCGTTAAAATCCCCGGTGACCACCAACGGACCGTTGATTTGATTGGCAAAACGAATCACCTCTTCCGCCTGAAGCAGCCGTTCCGACTCGGAAAGCCCCAAATGAGTGTTTAGAATATTGACCCGGATGCCGCCGATTAAGACCTGACAAAAAACGTAACTGCGCGTTTCCAAAGTGCCCGGCAGTTTCTCCGACCATGACTGGACAATCGGGTAGCGGCTTAAAATCAGGTTTCCATACATGCCTTGGTTCCGTTCCAGCGACGACGAAAAGGCATAGAACATCGTCAAACGGTTGGCTAATTCCGCTCCGATATCCTGAAACCGGCTTCGGCCGGACCAAACCCGGTCCACTTCTTGAAGGCTGACCAAATCCGGATTGACGCTTTCGATAAACCGGGCCAATCCTTCCAGGTCAAATTCGCCATACCAATTGACGCCGCCATGGATATTCAATGTCAACACTTTCAAGCGCAATTCAGCCATTGACGGTAGACTCCCCGTTTCGGTTTCAGCTAAAGCAACGCTGGAAACCGTTAATATCATAATCACTATAAGCATATGTACTTTTATAATATATTTCCACTTTTCCGCCATGGCTCCACCCCCTCCGGTATCCTCGGCATGGTTAACGGTTAAGAATCATCAAGCGCCGCGGGTATCCGATTAAGGCAATCTCCAGATCGCCGTCGCCGTCCAAATCCAGCGCATCGCAGTCCGCCAACTCGCTGTTGAACGACAACTCCACCGGATCCCGAAGCAATTTGCCGTTTTCATACGCGAAGAAATTCACCTTGCCCCGGTGAGATGCGGTCATCAAGCGCACGCCTTCCGGGAAAGATTTCACTTTCATACCGTAAGCCGCACCTTTGATTTCATTTTTCACTTTTGCAACCTCGCTGAATTTACCGTCTTTATAACGTAACATGTGCACGGTACCGGATTCCGCCCGTAATCCTTCCTCGACGAAGATTTCAGCGATACCGTCCCCGTCCATATCGCCGACGGCCATCCCGCGGATATTCCCCAACAAGCCGGATTTGGCCGCCGCCTGCCATCCGTTCTCCGTCAGCTTCCACACTTGAACATAACACTGATACATCTTAGAAGTCACATCGCCAATCCGGTTCACCAACAATTCGTCCCAACCGTCGCCGTCAATATCCTCGGCCACCACGCCTAAAGGTTCCAACTGATGATGATAATCCCCGACCAGCGTCAGCCGCTCCCCTTCCATCCGATAAAGATAAAACCGGGTATTGGTCATGACCAGCAGCACTTTCCCCAAGTCATTGAATTTACCGGATGTAATCCAGATCACACTGCGTTCTTCGAATAAATTGGGGCTTTGCCATTGAACTGACGGCTTAAAGTCGTCCTTTGCCGCAAGCAGATAGACAAAGAGCTCGCGGCCAATATAATTCTTTCCGGCGACCAGCAGCTCGTCTCCGGAGTCTCCGTCAAGATCCGCGGCTAAAACCTGAAAGACGCCTTCCATGAGAAATTCTTTGTCTTCATAAATCATTTGATAGTCTTTAAAACCGGCAAAGGTTTGAATAGAAAAAACTAACAATGCCAACACTATGTACCAGCGGGCAGTTCGGATCATCGGTCAAGCCTCCTGTTCGCATCGTCCGTAGGTTTATATGGGACACACTTTTGGTAAGGTTTCGAGATATAAGGAATATTTTCCTTCAGATCCGATTTCCAATTCATTCCGCAACTTGTCTGATCCCCTCCAAGCCCGTCAAAACTTAAGATTTAGGGTATAGAAGAAAAACCAGTCGGCAATATTATTAGAGTAATTTTTTTAAATCATCTCGAAAAGAAAGGGGATAACGATGACCCGAGAGGAGTTGGCGAATAAAACAAAAAAGGATTTGACCGAAATCGCCAAATCATTGGGTGTGAAAGGAACTTCCAAATTAAACAAGGAAGAGCTGGTTGAACATATCTTGTTGCTCGATCCCCCATTTTCCGCCAATCCTGAAGATGCGCCTTTAATATCCCATCACCTGGATCAGTCGTTAAATGGAGATCATTCATTATATAGGCAGCCACCGATACCGGAACACCTGACCAAAGTCGCGACTTACGGCGATGGCGAACAAGATATCCCTTCCTCATATAATGAAACCCGGATTACTCTGATGGTGCGCGATCCGTACTGGCTTTATACATACTGGGACATCGATACCGAAACCAAAAACAAATTGTCGCAGCGTTTTGGCGGCTTTTATCATATCCCCTTATGTATCCGCGTGTATGACATCACGGATGTTACGTTTGATGGTTCCAACAGCAACTATTATTTTGACGTAACGGTAAATCACAACACCAACAGTTGGTATATCAATGTCGGTAAACCCAACCGTTCTTTCTGCGTCGACCTGGGTTTTATCCAACCGGACGGGACGTTCTATACCATTGCCCGTTCCAATTTCGTAACCACTCCGCGGGATACCGTATCCGACGTGATCGACGAAGAATGGATGTTAATTGAAGAAGACTTTAAGCGTCTCTACCGTCTGGCCGGTCTGGGTGACGGCAACAGTTCCATGGAGATGGTCGAATCACTAATCCGCCGTTTGGAACAGGAGATGAGTTCCGGAGCCGTCAGCAGTATTTCCGGTCAGGCCAAATACGAGCCCAAACAACGCCAATTCTGGCTGGCCCTCAATACTGAACTGGTCATTTACGGAGCCACCGAACCCACTGCCCACGTGACGATTCAGGGAGAGCCCATTTCGCTTCGTCCGGACGGCACATTTACTCTGCGCTTCGCTTTACCGGACGGATGCCAACATATTCCGGTCGTTGCCCAATCCGCAGATGGCATTGATACGATCACGATGACTCCCATCGTGACCAAAGAAACCAAGTAAGGAGTGTTCAATGATGGAAAAAGGGTACCTGGCCCTTGTTTTACATGCCCATCTTCCTTTTGTGCGACATCCGGAATTTCCGGATTTTTTAGAAGAGGATTGGTTTTTTGAAGCTATAACCGAAACATATATCCCGTTACTCAAAACCTATCAACATTTGGTCGCTGACGGCATCCCGTTCCGTATCACCATGAGTCTTTCACCCACGCTCATCTCCATGTTCAAAGATTCTTTGCTCCAACAACGATACCTGAATAAAATCGAAAAACTCATCGAATTGGCTGAAAAAGAAGTGCAACGGACCAAATGGCTGCCGGAATTTGCAGAAACAGCCCACATGTATCTGGAGCATTTTCGGTTTTGTCATTATTTTTTTGCGGAAAAATACCGCTGTGATCTGACTTTGGCCTTTAAAGAGATGATGGACAGCGGCTGCTTGGAGCTTATCACCTGTGGTGCCACCCATGGTTATTTGCCGTTGATGCTCAACCAAACCGCCATGCAGGCTCAGATTAGCATCGCAGTCCAACTCCATAAACGGGTTTTCGGCCGGGCGCCCCGTGGGATTTGGCTGCCCGAATGCGGTTACACTCCGGGCGTGGACCAATTCCTGCGTTCCGAAGGCATCCGGTTCTTCTTCACCGATGCCCACGGCATCTTACATGCTTCGCCCCGTCCCAAATACGGCGTCTTTGCCCCTATTTACTGTCCTTCGGGAGTAGCCGCTTTCGGGCGGGATCTGGAATCGTCCAAACAAGTCTGGAGCGCCAATGAAGGATATCCGGGGGATCCGGATTACCGGGAGTTTTACAGGGACATCGGTTATGATTTGGATTATGAATACATCCGTCCCTATCTGCCCTCCAGTGGGATCCGGGTGAATACCGGAATCAAGTATTACCGGATCACCGGCCGGACTGCCCATAAAGAGCCTTACAACATCTGGGCTGCCCGGGAAAAAGCGGCCATCCACGCGGGTAACTTCATGTTCAACCGGGAAAAGCAAATCGAATATCTGGCCTCCGTTCTCGACCGGCCGCCCATCGTGGTATCTCCCTACGATGCCGAATTATTCGGCCACTGGTGGTTTGAGGGACCGTTGTGGCTCGACTATCTGATTCGGAAAATCACCTATGACCAAAAAACCGTTAAACTGATCACTCCCGGCGATTATCTGGAGATGTTCCCCCGCAATCAGGTCTCAACTCCGTCCATGTCGAGCTGGGGATATAAAGGATACAACGAAGTCTGGCTTGAAGGGAGCAATGACTGGATCTATCCCCACCTGCACAAAGCGGCCGAACGCATGGTGGAACTGGCGTACGCCTTTCCCAACGCTGACGGCGATTTGCGCCGCGCCCTCAATCAGGCAGCCAGAGAATTATTGCTCCTGCAAAGCAGCGACTGGGCGTTTATCATGAAGACAGGAACGATGGTGGAATACGCCGTTAGACGGACCAAAGTCCATATCCACCGCTTTAACCAACTCTATGACCAGATTAAATACAACCGAATCGATCCCAATTACCTCAGCGAACTTGAGAAAAAAGACAACATCTTTCCGGATCTTGATTATGCAATCTACAACCCGGCCCTCTCCGCCCAAACCCGCCAAACCGAAGTGGCAGCAACGTACATATAAGATAATGGGTAAGGGGTACTAGAGGCTAGGTACTGGGTCAGGAAGACAGAAGACAGAAGTCAGAATTGAGTGACTAGAAGGCGGAATACTGAAGACGGAAGACAGAAGCTTTAATTTCGTTGGCAGTGGGGCAGTTGACAGTTGACAAGGTTAAAGCGAAAGGGATAAAAAGCCGAATAGTACTGCTGCTGGATGCTGAACACTGATTACTGGGTAATAGAAAAAGGAATGCGAATGCATTCCCACCATCACCGAGAACCCATAACCTAGGACCCCGAACCCGTGCACTGTGTACTGTGAACTGTACTCGAAGCAGAACTGACTACTGACTACTGAATCCCATGTTCTTCATACTGTTCTGCTCCCATCCATTCCCATAGATAATATGTAAACCCGAAGGCGAGGCAGGTCCCGAAGGCGACCACGCCGGAGTCGTTCAACAGGGCGGCGGCAATCCCGCTAACAAGGATACCGGACCAGACCAAAGTATTCCGCCGTGGCATCCTTTGCTTGCGTCCGATAAAGGCCAGCAAAGCCCAGATCGCCAACGCCATAAGGATAATCCGGGTCCATGGGCTGAACATCAACAATTTCATGTTCATAGTCAGCTTCCTCAAAATCACCATACCGATTTCTTTAAAATTATTGTCCAAAATCAAATTGAAAAACATCCCTACATGGGTTTGAACCTCCGGAGGGCGCAAAGCATCCCACAACCCCGCGCCCAAAGCCAACACCATTCCGATGCCGGCCATCATTCCGATTCTCCGGTCCCGCAGGTTGATCCCTAATAAACAAATTCCATAATAGAGAAAACCGATGACTGCCGAAAGAGTCCCGCCGAAATTGATCCCGTAATGGGGCCAGCCCAAAATGAACACGGTCACGGCCAACACCAAGAGTCCCGGCCACTTCTTCCCCCAGCGGGCCTGGAGCCAACCGGCGCTGATCAATGCCGCCGGCAGATAAACGCCCATAAATTCATTGCCAATGCCATAATACCGGGAACCGGATGCAGCGCTGTACCCTAATCCCGAAAAGCGGATCAGATTCCATCCGGTCACCTGGTCCAGTGTCAGCGCCAACCAAAGGACCCCGGCCAATGCCATATATCCGTCAACCCTTGGTCGCCGGATGCCGACTAACCGCAAACCGATTAAGCCCATCACTGCCGTCAATGCGGCAAAAACCCAAGGCGTCCAGGCGGCTCCGGGCAACAACGGCAGCAATAATAACACCAACGGGGCACAGCCCACCCAAAACAGACACTGCCTGACCCAATAACTTTCGCCCAAAAACCACAATCCACAGGCAGCGAGCCATCCCAGCGAAATAATGGCCAAATACCAGTCGATAAGCCCCCGTTGTCGCACCAGATACGTATTTATCCGGCTGTGCAGCTTTTCCAAGATTGACAAATCCGCCCCGGCCACCGACTCCATCACGCGCCCGGCATATGAGCCGGCAACCTCCAGACCCGCCATCCGGCTTAACGTCGGTAAAATGTCCAGATTGGCCACAAGGCCGGCCCATCGGGTGGTCCCTGAACGCAATAACCCCGGTGCATATGCCCCAGCCCGGATCAGCAAAGGACTTAACCATCGCTTATTATTGTAGCTTTCCCGGGAAAGCGTAGGCGTGACCAGCATCAGGTTCACCGTCTCCCGGTCATATTCATCCAGCACCTCACCGAGAAAACGGTCAAATCGTTTCCAGACATCCGCCTTCAACCGGGCATATTGTTCGGGGCTCGCCTCTTCCCTGAAGCCGTCCAACCGGGCAAAATCCCCAAACTCGACCACCACCAGATGCCGCGGGGCTATATACTTACCCATCTCATTTAGGGTTTTGGATACACTGAAACGATAACCGTAAGGAAATCCCGGATCCGCCTCATTGATATCGGTACCGATATTCCCCGCATCGATAATGCCCCGATCATCCATTAACAACAGTCCCGCCGGGCGATTATTCCCCGCCGAACTGTCCGCATTGCCGATGAGTACGGTTTTCCACCCGTTTTGACGGAAAGTACGTCCCAACAGTCCCGGAACAGCCGACCGGTCCGCAGTCTCCGCCTTCGTATACAGCCAGCCGATTTCCGGAACCACCATGTTGGAATCTCCGTCCAAATCCTCCCGATTTACGCTCCAACTCCAAAAATCCGCCGCCGTAATCCGGCCCAAGGGATGGCCAACGGAATACGCGCCGTTTAAGACGCCCGGAGCCACGCTCCGGTTACCCGCTCCGATGGTCAAATAGCCGCTGTTGGTATTGGTATACCCGGAACCGGAACGGATGTTCATGAGTGCGCAGGCACTCTCCCGGATCAACCGCCGCACCGACGGAAATTGACTTTGATAAAACTCCTGACTGTCCAGTTTATCGGCGACGATAACCAAGAGAGGACGTTTTTCCACCGGCTCCGCAGCTTCAAGCGGCATAGGGCCGAACTGGATGAATAAACCGATGATTAAAGCAAACCATAGATATTTCCGAACCATCCCCCGACTCCTTCTTCCCATTGTATCAAAAGCCTTTGCATCTCATCCGGCTCATCATTTCATATTTATTTCATTTCGGGATAAAAAACTTCCTCCAGGCATAATCCGCCGGCGGGAGCCGTCGGCCCGGCCGCAATGCGGTCACAGGCTGCCAAAACCTCTTTAAATCCGGACGGCGACAGACGCCCCGATCCGACCAATATCAGCGTTCCCACAATATTTCGGACCATATGATAAAGAAAACCGTCCGCATTAATCCGGAGGACGATCTCCGGACCCTCCGCGGTCAACTCGCAAAAATGAACCGTGCGTACCGTCGTCTTGACTCCGGAACCCGAAGCCTGGAAACTTTTAAAATCATGCTGTCCGAGAAGGAAATCAGCAGCTTCCCGCATCGCCGCCAGATCCAGCGGGTATTTATAATGATATAGCCATTCCCGATGGAAGACAGGGCGGATGGGGTCATTCCAAATCCGGTAGGAATAGGTCTTGGAAACCGCCGAATACCGGGCATGAAATTCATCGGGTACTTCCGACACTTCCCGGATGACGATATCCCGGGGCAATACGGCATTAAGAGCCTTCAAAAGTTGGCTTGTCTCCAACCGGGTCTCGGAATGGAAATGAACCACCTGCCCCAAGGCATGAACACCGGCATCCGTCCGTCCCGCACCGGTCACATTGACCATCGACCCGGTAATTTTAGCAATAGCCTCCTCCAAGACTCCCTGGATCGTCTTTACTCCGCTTGCCTGCCGTTGAAACCCGGCATAATGGGTCCCCTCATAGGCAACTACCATCTTAATATTGCGAGTCAAACCCGAAATCACCTGCTTTTCAAAAGTTCATAAACAGCAAAAGATAATGGTCCCGGATCCCAGGTGCCAGGTACTAGATTAAGGAATGAACGCATCCGCGTTCCCACTATAACCCAGAACCCTGAACCTAGAACCCAGAACCTATGGTCCATAGTATCAGCCCAGCACTGAGCGCCATCACCGCCCAATCGCTCCATGTTAGCTTCAATTCCTCCATGGATGTCCACGGTGCTCCGGGCCGAAATCCCCGGGCTTCCATGGCGACAGCCATGGCCGCCGATTTCCGGATGCTCCCGACAACCAGCGGTATCATAGTGCTTTGTATCCAGGTTTGGCTGGTGCGCCAGGTAAGTTTTGGCGCGATTCCCCGGACCCGTTGGGCGACGATAATGGTTTCACTTTCCGCCATCAATTCCGGAATGAATCGCAGGACCAACATCATGACCAGCGAAAGCTCCTCAACGGGAAACTTCAAAAGATGAAAAGGCTTTAAAAGACGGTTCAAACCGTCCACAATGGCTGTGGGCCGGGTCACCAGGCTCAACCATACGGCAATTATCAATAAAGCGCTCAACCGGAGTACGACCAAAACCGCAGGTACCCACTGGCTCTGCAAGGCAGACCAAAGATTCGGAAACGGCCAGGGAAAAAACAGATTGGCCAGAAAAGTCAGACCGATAAACCATTTAAACTTCCTCAAGATCTGCGCCGCCATGGACAGCGGTATCTGTGACGTGGCAAAAAGCATCGGGACGGCCATGCATCCGGCAACCAGTCCGAAATGCCCCCCTCCCAGCAAGACGATAATCAGGGACAACACCACGCCGAATTTACTGCGGGGATCGCAGTAATGCCAAAAGGAATCCCCCGGATAATATGTACCCATCATCGCCATCCAATGTCCTCCCACAATGCCGGAGAGATCCCCCGCTCTTCCAGTTGAACCCGCTCAGGGATTCCGACCCCCAAGCGTTCCAGCAAGGGCCGGTATACACCAAAGTCGTGTTTCCCGAAATCGGCAACTAACCGGCCGTCAGCCAAAACCAAAAACCGGTCGACCAGATTATATAAAAAATCCAGATCATGGCTGGAAATGAAGACCATATGCTCTTGGGCCCGTTCTTTCGCCACAATCCGTTCCACCGCCGTCAGACCGGCGGCATCCAATCCCACCGTCGGCTCATCTAACAGCAATACCTGAGGTTCCATCACCAAAATACTGGCCAGGGCCACTCGGCGCTGCCATCCGCCACTGAGCCGGAAAGGGGATATATTCAGGCTCCCCTCATACCCGACAGAGGCTAAAACCGCCTTTACTTTCGCTTCCCGTTCTTCCCGGGTAACATCTTGGCCGGATAAAGCAAAACCCACCTCATCCAGAAGATTATCCAGGAAAAACTGTTGTTCCGGTTCTTGAATCACCAATCCCCGGACCGGCTCCGACCCTCCGGGCGTCTCCCAGACGATCATCCCCGGCGTCGTTTCCAACACTCCGGCAATACAACGAAACAAACAGCTTTTCCCTGAGCCACTGGGGCCGATTACCCCGACCGTCTCCCCTTTTACAACCGAAAAAGAGACTTTATGCAAAGCCTCAGTCCGAAACGGAGTATTTGGGTTGTAGACATAAGACAAATGATCGACTTTAAGCATGTGAATTCACTTCAACCGCTTTCGGTCCCAAAATGGCATTCTTGATGAGATGGGGATATTTCCATTCCAACGCCTGCAATGGTGCAGGCCTAAGCCCATATTCAGCCAAAAACTCCTTGGAGTTAAGCATGTCCAACGTTACCGGTCGGACGCAGCCGTCCGGAGTCAATATATATCGGGTAGGCAGATGACGTACGCTACGCAAATCGTGATCAAGCCAGATAACAGCCGTCTCCTTGGGAATCAGCGAGGCCAAAATCTCCAACACACGGTCTTGATTGGCTTGATCCAACATGGCCAACGGTTCATCCAATACGATCAGATCCGGTTCGGTGATCAATACCGATGCCAGCGCCAAACGGCGCAACTCGCCGCCGGACAATTGCTGGACGCCATAGTCCCGTTTGGAGGCCAGACCGAACATCTCCAAATATCGCTCTACTTTTTCACGGATTTCCTTGGCCGGTCGGTTGAGCACCGTCAACCCGAAAGCCAAGTCCTCCTGGACGCTGGCTCCAACCATTTGGGAACGGCTGTTTTGAAAGACAATGCCCCGGCGAATCGAACGGCCGCATTCGCCGACGATCAACCGTCCCCGAGTTGGCCGAAGTACGCCGGCAGCCAATAACCCCAAGGTACTCTTCCCGGAACCGTTGGCTCCCAGGATTAGAAGGCGTTCCCCCTGCCCGATGGTTAAATTGACCTGAGAAAGGATCGGGGCCTGCTCCGAATAACCAAAGCCGACCCCGTCAAATTCCAAATAATTCATCGTTTCGATTAAACCAATTCCAAAATGACCATCGGTGCAGCATCACCACGGCGGGGTCCCAGTTTCAAAATCCGGGTATAACCCCCGTTGCGTTCGGTATACCGACCGGCGATTTCGTTGAATAATTTCTGGAGTACCGCCGGATCCGTGATGACTTCCGCAGCCAAACGCCGGGAATGCAAGTCGCCTTTCTTCGCCAAGGTAATCATTTTCTCAGCCAAAGAACGGGCTTCCTTCGCTTTAACCTCAGTGGTTTCGATTCTGCCGTATTCAAACAACGCAGTGACTAAACTGCGAAACAATGCTTTACGAGGGGCCGAACGACGCCCTAACTTCCGTTTCAGCATTTCAATTCCTCCTTATTCTCAGGCTAAAACCAACTATTCGTCAGATTTCCGCAAACTTAAGCCCAGGCTCTTCAACTTCTGTTCCACTTCTTCAAGGGACTTGCGGCCTAAGTTTCTAACCTTCATCATATCTTCTTCGGTCTTACGGGTCAATTCTTCCACGGTGTTGATGCCTGCCCGTTTCAAGCAGTTATACGACCGTACCGAAAGATCCAACTCTTCAATGGTCATGGCCAAGTTCTTGTCTTTGGGTTCTTCATCCTTCTCGACCATAATTTCGGTCTTTCCTGCAGTTTGACTCAAATCCACGAACAAATTGAGATGCTCGGACATAATCTTGGCAGCCAGCGATACGGCTTCCACCGGATTGATACCGCCGTTAGTCCACACTTCAAGCACCAATTTATCGTAGTCGGTAATTTGACCAACCCGGGTATGCTCTACCACATAATTGACTTTAACCACCGGTGAAAATCGGGCATCAACCGCAATAACTCCAATCACATTCTCCACGTTTTTATTGCGTTCCGCTGCAACGTATCCACGGCCGCGATCCACTGTAATTTCCGCTTCCAAAACACCGCCGTCGGAAACGGTCGCAATATAAAGATCGGGATTCAATATTTCAACATCACTGGGGACGATAATATCGGCCGCAGTGACCCGCTTGGAGTCTTTAACATTGATATAAATCTTCTTAGGACAATCACCATGAACTTTTACCACTAACTTTTTGAGATTCAAAATAATATCGGTTGTATCCTCAACAACCCCCGGAATCGTCGAAAACTCATGGAGCACTCCGTTAATTTTTACGGAGGTTACTGCACATCCCGGTAAGGAAGAGAGAAGGATCCGACGGAGCGAGTTGCCCAGAGTGGTTCCATAACCCCTTTCCAATGGCTCAATGACAAATTTGCCATAACGCTCAGGGTCATCTGTTTCTCCAAGAATAATTTTGGGCTTTTCGATCTCGATCAATACATAACCCTCCTTCTCGCAAATGCGAACCTAAATGGTCATCCAATCCGCCAAATGCCTTCGGCGGACTGGAATCAACATCGTTTTAACGATTATTACGATTAACGTGAATACAACTCAACAATCAAGTGTTCCTGAACCGGAATATCAATTTGTTCGCGATTCGGTAAGGCTTTAATCGTAGCGGTCTGGGTATTGGCATCGTAATCGATCCATTCCGGAAGGCTCTTACCTGCGGATTCCAAGTTTACTTTGATCTTGTCAGAGCTCAGACTGGATTCTTTAATGGTAATGACATCCCCGGCTTTCACTAAAAACGAAGGGATATTCACCTTTCTGCCGTTCACCAGGAAATGCCCGTGCCGTACCAACTGACGGGCTTCTTTACGGGATACGCCAAAACCGATGCGATAAATGACGTTATCCAAACGGCTTTCGAGAATCTGCAACAGGTTTTCACCGGTAATCCCTTTTTTACGTTCGGCCATTTCAAAATAGCCGGCGAATTGACGTTCCAGAATGCCGTAAATCCGGCGGAGTTTTTGCTTTTCGCGCAATTGCAAGCCGTATTCGGACATCTTCTTGCGGGCTTGGCCATGTTGACCGGGTGCATATGCTCTCCGCGCGATACTGCATTTCGGCGAATAGCACCGTTCACCTTTTAAATATAACTTTTCCCCTTCACGGCGGCATAATTTACAAACAGCTTCAGTATAGCGTGCCATATTGCTTCAAGCACCTCCCATTATACTCGACGACGTTTCGGCGGACGACACCCGTTATGCGGTATTGGGGTAACATCCTTGATCATATTTACATATAAGCCAGCAGCCTGTAATGAACGAATTGCAGCTTCGCGTCCGGCACCGGGGCCTTTCACGAAAACTTCCACGGTTTTCATACCATGTTCCATGGCCATTTTAGCGGCTTCCTCAGCAGCCATGCCCGCAGCGAAGGACGTACTCTTCCGGGAACCTTTGAACCCCATATGGCCTGCGCTGGCCCAGGAAAGCACGTTTCCTTGCGGATCGGTAATGGTCACGATGGTATTATTAAAAGTCGAATGAATATGTGCAATCCCACTATCCACATTTTTACGTTCTTTTTTACGTACACGAACTCCACGTTTAGCGGCGGCTTTTGCCATTATGATTACCTCCCTTTATTATTTCTTTCTCTTAGCACCGACGGTCTTCTTCGGCCCCTTACGGGTGCGCGCATTGGTCTTGGTCCGTTGTCCTCTGACCGGTAAACCGCGGCGATGACGGAGGCCTCGATAACAGCCGATATCCATCAACCGTTTAATGTTCATCGCTTCTTCACGACGGAGGTCACCTTCTACCTTATAATCACGGTCAATAACCTCACGGATCTTATTGATTTCCTCTTCAGTCAAGTCCCGAACGCGGGTATCCGGATTAACACCAGCTTTTGCAAGGACTTCATTGGATGTGGTACGCCCTAAACCATAGATATATGTCAGGGCAATTTCTACCCTTTTCTCGCGCGGCAAATCGACTCCAGCGATACGAGCCATACTATTACCTCCTTATTATGTTCTGAACGAATTGAAATTATTTCCAAAAATACCGAGGGACGTGATCAACCTTGTTTCTGCTTATGTTTGGGATTCGTACAAATCACCATAACCCGACCTTTTCTGCGAATGATTTTACATTGCTCACAGATTGGTTTGACGGAAGGCCTGACTTTCATGCGTAATCCTCCTTAAATAGCAATACTAAATAATTATATCATAAACCTGACTGAGGGGGAACTTACCGCAACCCTGGTAAGTTAATTATTTGTAACGATACACTATCCGGCCTCTGGTTAGATCATAAGCCGAAAGTTCAACGGTGACTCTGTCTCCGGGAAGAATCTTGATGAAGTTCATCCGCATCTTTCCGGAAATATGAGCCAAGACCCGATGGCCGTTTTCCAACTCCACGCGAAACATCGCGTTGGGTAGCGGCTCAACGACGGTTCCTTCGACTTCGATGATATCTTCTTTACCCATGAAACCGATCCCCTTCCTCAAGTTCATTTAGTCTTTTTTGAATAGCGGAAACAATTTGAGCGTCCTTAATTGTTTTCCCGCTTAAAATGGCATCTTCAATATCGGTAGCCACTGCCATTGTAATTCGGACATGTTTGATATTTTTCCTTTTAGGCTTGGAAATGGGATGTTTAACCCCATCCACCACTTCAATAAACTTTTCTCCGTGTGTTTTCCATATCAGATAATAAGTACCCTGGTCTCTTCCGGCTATTGAGCGGACAAGCTGACCGTAACGTAAACCATCCACAGTGAAAATCATGGGTTCAATCCTCCGGCAACAATTCCGGACGTAATAATGTCAGAATTTCCGGTTCGTCATCAGTCACAGCGACCGTATGCTCGAAATGGGCGGAATATTTTCCGTCTTTCGTGCGAACCGTCCAATGATCGTAGAGATCCACATCCACTTCGTAAGTCCCGATGTTAACCATGGGCTCAATGGCCAATGTCATCCCTTTTCGTAACTTCGGATTGAAATCATTCCCTACGAAATTGGGGATTTGCGGCGATTCGTGCATACGCCGGCCGATTCCGTGGCCGACAAAGTCCCGAACCACTGAAAATCCATTGCTCTCCACCATCGTTTGGATTGCATGCGAAATGTCATAAAGTCGGTTCCCGGGTCTCGCCTGGGCAATCCCCCGGTATAGGGATTCTTCCGTAACTTTCAGCAGTTTCTGAACTTCCGGAGTTACTTCACCAACCGGAACCGTGATGGCTGAATCGGCATAAAAATCTTTATAAACCACACCGAAATCCAGTCCCACAATATCCCCCTTTTTCAGGGTACGGTTCCCCGGTATCCCATGAACCACTTCTTCGTTCACCGAAGCGCAGAGAGAAGCCGGAAAACCATTGTACCCTTTAAAGGCGGGAATCGCATGATATTTTTTGGTTAATTGTTCAGCTTTGGCATCCAACTCTGCTGTTGTAACACCCGGATGGATCATTTTCCGTAACTCTTCCAGAACTGCCGCAACAATACTTCCTGCAATACGCATGATGGCAATTTCTGCTGAAGATTTCGTTATGATCATCCGTTTTGTTCCTCCAAAGCAAGGCAAATTTGATCGAACACAACTTGAATCGGCTCTTCGCCATTAAACGTCTTCAGTTTACCGCGTTCGCGATAATAAGCAATTAAAGGTGCTGTTTGATCTCTGTAAACTTCAAGCCGTTTTCTGACGGTTTCCTCCGCATCGTCTTGCCGTTGATAAATCTCTCCGCCACAGTGGTCGCAAACCCCGGATTTCTGCGACGGTTTATTGACAATATGATAGACCGCCTGACAATTTCGGCAAACCCGTCGTCCGGTAAGACGGCGAATCAAAACCTCAAAGTCAACGTCGATATTGATCACTGCAGTAATCTGTCGGTCGGCTCCGGCCAGATAGCGATCGAGCATTTCCGCCTGGGGTATGGTCCTGGGAAAACCGTCAAGGATGAATCCTTCCTGACAGTCAGGCTGGCTTAGCCGTTCTTCTACGATTCCGACGACAATATCATCGGGAACCAATTTCCCCGCATCCAGAAATACCTTTGCTTTCTGCCCCAAAGGTGAACCTTCCTTTATAGCTGCCCTGAAAATATCACCGGTTGAGATATGAGGTAAATGAAATCGTTCGACTAATAACTCGGCTTGTGTTCCTTTTCCAGCTCCAGGAGGTCCCAATAAAATTAAGTTTAACAAGTTAGCCGCCTCCATTTTATTTGAAGGTTTTATATTATTTTAAGAAACCTTCATACTGACGCATCAGGAGTTGCGCCTCGATCTGCTTCATGGTATCGATGGCCACTCCGACCGCAATTAACAAAGCCGTTCCTCCGAATTGAACTTGCAAACCTTTAAATCCGGGAATCAAATTCATAAAATACGGCAGCAATGCAATAAAGGTTAAGAATAAAGCACCGACTAAGGTAATCCGGGTCAACACCCGATCCAGATACTCGGCCGTGGGTTTACCGGGCCGGATCCCCGGGATAAACCCGCCGTATTTCTTCATATTATTGGATACTTCAACCGGATTGAACGTTACCGCCGTATAGAAATAGGTAAATAAGAAGATGAGCAAAGCATATAAAATCAGGTATAACGTCCGTCCGGGAGAAACCCAGTTTAAAATTTTGTACAACCAATGGGTTGGCTGTAAGAACTGAGCGATGGTCGGCGGGAAAGCCAACAGCGAGGAGGCAAAGATCACCGGAATAACCCCGGATTGATTCACCCGCATCGGCAGATGGGTCGAAGTCCCACCATACATTTTACGCCCAACGATGCGTTTTGCATACTGTACCGGAATCTTCCGCTCACCCTGGGTGACGAAGACCACTCCGGCCACAATGATGACTGCCAACACCAAAAACAGAAGGAGGCTGAAGATCGATACACCGATATTCCCTTTGTTCAACGATTGCAGAACCGAAAGGGCACCGGGAACGATCCGGGCCACGATACCGGCGAAGATAATCATGGAGATACCGTTACCGATACCATGTTCCGACAAAATTTCGCCCAGCCACATCACCAGAACCGAACCCGCCGTTAACGTCGTGATAATTAACACGTAGTCCCAGGCGGTGGGGTTCCTCATCGCAGTTTGCAAACCAAAAGCCATGGCCGAACCCTGAATCACTGCTAAAACAACAGTACCATACCGGGTGTATTGGGAAATCACCTTACGTCCCTCGGCACCTTCTTTGGCCAACTGTTCCAGCTGGGGAATGACCATGGTCAGGAGCTGCATAATGATGGAGGAAGTAATATAAGGGTTAACACTCATGGCAAAGACAGACATTCGTTGAAGCGCGCCACCGGCCAATAAGTCAAGCAACCCAAATAAATTGTTGTCTCCGCCGAAGATGGCCCTTAATTTGCTTAAATCCCAAGGGCCGGGAACCGGTATATGGGATCCTAAGCGGAAGATACCCAACAGGACAAGGGTCCAGATGAGT
>JAKOSX010000185.1 GCA_029776595.1 Bacillota bacterium
CGGATGGTTGGCCAGCGCCCGGGCGATACCCACCCGTTGTTTTTGACCGCCGGAGAGTTGCGACGGATAATTGTTCAATTTATCGGAGAGACCTACCAGTTCGGCCAGTTCCAATACACGTTTTTTAATATCAGCCGCAGGCATACCCGCCACTTCCAACGGAAAAGCGATGTTCCCGTAGACGGTACGGGATGAAAGCAAATTGAAATGTTGAAAGATCATCCCGATTTTCCGGCGGGCCCGGCGGAGGCTTTTGCCGGTGAGGGTGGTCATCTCCATGTCTCCGACGGTAATGCTTCCGGACTGGGGGATTTCCAGGCGGTTGATGCTGCGCAGCAAGGTGCTTTTACCGGCTCCGCTGAGGCCAATGATTCCAAAAATCTCGCCCTGTTTAATTTCGAGGTTGATGTTGCGGAGGGCGGTAACCGTTTGATCCTTGGACCGGTATGTTTTGGTTACGTTCTGAAATTTAACAATGGCCGTACCCACGGGCGGTCACCTTCCTTTCGAAAAATGAGGTCAACAATAAACAAATATAATACCAACTAATTTAATTGGAATAATTGGATTTTATATGAATTCTACTATTATCATGGTACTGTGTCAATAGAAAAGTCAACCCTTCGCTGAAAATTAATAAAATCGTTAGCTGATTGACGAATCGGACGGGTTGGTTTAACATAAAACCAATAAATCTGAGTTAGCAAAGGGTTGAACCGATAATGCAGGATAAAAATATCGCCGTTGGCATTACCGGAGGCATCGCAGCGTATAAAGCTTGCGAGTTGGTAAGCCGTCTCAAAAAAATGGGGGCCAATGTTAAAGTGGCCATGACCCGGAATGCCACCGAATTTGTGACACCGCTGACGTTACAGAGCCTCAGCGGAAATCCGGTGGTGACCGGAATGTTTGACCGGCCGGCCCAATGGGAGATCGAGCATATTGCCCTGGCCAAATGGGCCCAGGTGTTCGTGGTGGTGCCGACCACCGCCAATCTAATCGGGAAATTGGCTGCCGGTATCGCCGATGATTTTCTTTCAACCACGTTGTTGGCGACCCGGGCTCCCATCTATCTGGCGCCGGCCATGAATACACAGATGTATACCCATCCGGTGGTCCAGGCCAATATGCGGAAATTGCGGGAGATGGGCGTCCGGTTTATTGAACCCGCCACCGGAAGATTGGCATGCGGCGACGTCGGCCCCGGAAAGTTGGCGGAGATCGATGCCATTGTTGCCGCATTGGAGGAAGCTTTCCAGCGGGTTCGGGATTATGCGGATTGCCGGATTTTAATTACGGCCGGACCGACCCGGGAAGCCATCGATCCCGTGCGTTACCTTTCGAACCATTCGTCGGGGAAAATGGGGTATGCCCTGGCTCAAGCAGCGGTGCGGCGCGGTGGGGCAGTAACCCTGGTTTCCGGCCCGGTCGCTTTGGAACCGCCTGCCGGATTGGAAGAATTGGTCCGCGTTGAATCCGCCGATGACATGTATCAAGCGGTTATCCAGCGTTATCCGGATCAGGATATCGTGATTATGGCTGCGGCGGTAGCCGACTATAAGCCGAAAATCCTTTCCGGGCAAAAAATAAAGAAGACCGCAGAACCGCTCGTTATCGAATTCGTTAAGAATATCGACATCTTAGCCGAATTAGGCAAGAGCAAAACGCATCAAAAATTAATCGGGTTTGCTGCGGAAACCGAAAATTTGGAAGAATATGCCCGGACCAAATTAATCCGAAAGAATCTCGATTTAATCGTCGCCAATGATCTGACCCAGGAAGGGGCCGGTTTCGGGGTGGATACCAATATCGTGAAACTCATCGACCGGTCCGGTAAAACCGAGGATGTCCCGCTGATGAGCAAAGCGGATTTAGGCGACTTGGTCCTGGACAGGATTAAACAACTCAGTTAGCGGCTTGAACGCTGTTGGAGATGGCTTCCAAAAGCGCGTCGGCCGCGGCCAAGCCCACCAAATCCACCAGGACCGTATCGGGAATCGGCGGTTCCAGGCGTTGGCCGTCCAGAGAGGAGAGGGCAAAGATCACGTCGCCGTCCAGATTGGTGTGGACCGGATAAATGGATCGGGCCATACCGTCATGGGCCAGTTCCGCCACTTTCATCAGTTGAATCTTGTCCATCCGCACATTGGTGGCGATCACGGCCAGAGTCGTATTTTGCGACGTTAAATTCAACAAACCGGAGAAACTTTTCAAATCATTCAGGTCCATATCGGCGTATAACGGGGCGGGCCATTCCTTTTGGGGAACGATGACGTTCCCTAAGGCGTTGGTGACCACAAATGCGGCGACGACGATGTCTTTTGCCAATGTTTTGGCAGCGATACCGAAGCCGCCTTTCATTTTTTGTCCGCCGAACCATTTGCCGACGGTTGCCCCGGTGCCCACTCCGATACTGCCCTGCTGCAGATGGTCATACGAACTGTTGCATGCTGCTTCGCGGCCGGCTTCTTTCGACGGGCGACGGCCGTCTCCGGCTCCCAGGTCATAGATGACGGCGCCGGTGATGCCGGGAATGGCTTTTCCCAGCTTGTTATTGCCTATCCCTTTTTCCTCCAAGTATTCTAATATGCCAAAAGCCGATTCCAGACCGAAAATACTGCCGCCGGTCAATACCACGGCATGGACGATTTTTCCGGATGATTTCGGGTCATATGCCGGGGTGTTGAGGGTGCCGGTGCTGGAGCCGCGGATGTCAATGCCGATTTCTGCGCCCTTTTCAGCGATAAAGACCGTAAGGCCGGTCTGGTTTTGAATGTCTGTATAATGGCCGATTTTCAGGCCGACTTGGCGTAACACCATCTTCGGGATCATGCATGGAATCCTTTCATCAAGCGAAGATTATTACCTGTAGTTCCAGGGTTTTATCTATACTAACACAGATAATGTAAGGTATCAAGGCATGCGCATCCGGGGTTGGGCTTGGAAGTCGGAGGTTTCCCTCAGGCACAGGGACTCTTATCAAAGGTTTTACGCATTGTTCATGGAAACCTGATTGACTTTAAGCCGTTTAACCGATAGAATTCTACAGTCGGATTTTATGATGAGTTGGGAGCAGATGGTGGATCGTTCAAGAGAACTCGGAGAAGGCAGAATCACGCACTTGTTAATCAAGTTTTCCGTTCCGGCCATTGTCGGAATGATGGTGAACGCTTTATATAATGTGGTGGACCGGATCTTTGTCGGCCAAGGCGTCGGTTCGATGGCCATCGCCGGGATCACGGTGGGATTTCCGATGATGATCGTCCTCATGGCTTTCGGGATGTTGATCGGCCAGGGCGCCAATGCTCTTATTGCCATCCGGTTGGGGGAAGGCAAACGGGACGAGGCCGAGTTAATTATGGGAAATGCCATGGTGTTGCTGGTCGTGTCGTCATTGGCTTTAACCGTTCTGGGATTAATTTTTATGGATCCGCTGTTAAGGTTATTTGGCGCCAGTGAAGCGGTGCTACCTTTCGGCCGGGCTTATATGAAAATTATCTTATATGGATCCGTTTTTCAGGGGATCGGATTTGGCATGAACAATTTCATTCGGTCCGAGGGTAACCCCAAAATTGCCATGATGACCATGTTGATTGGGGCTGTCTTAAACACGATCCTGGATCCGATTTTTATCTATTTATTTAAGATGGGTATTAAAGGAGCTGCTTGGGCCACTATCTTGTCGCAAGCCGCTTCCGCTGCATGGGTGCTTTGGCATTTTGCCGGAGGCCGCAGCGTTCTCAGGTTACGTGTCAAAAATCTGCGGATGAATTGGCCGGTTATTTGGCCGGCTTTAGCTATCGGATTTGCTCCGTTTTCCATGCAATTGGCTGCCGGTCTGTTGAATTCCATTTTAAACCGTCAGTTGGTGAATTACGGCGGGGATTTGGCGGTGTCAGCCATGGGGATTGTGAGCAGTATCGCCACTCTGATCGTGATGCCCATCTTCGGGATTAACCAGGGAGTTCAGCCGATTATCGGATATAATTACGGAGCCCGGAAATTTGACCGGGTGAAACGGGCCCTGTGGGGTGCGGTATTGGCAGCAACCGCTGTGGTTGTATTTGGATTTATTGTTATTCAACTTTTCCCTGCTTGGTTGATTGGATTCTTTAACCGCGATCCTAAATTACTCGCCTTGGGGACTCGGGCATTACGAACTTTTAATACCATGTTGCCAGTCATCGGGTTTCAAATTGTCAGTGCCGCTTACTTCCAGTTCGTCGGCAAACCACGGCAGGCCATGATTTTAAGTTTGTCGCGGCAGATATTGTTGTTGATTCCGGCATTGCTCATTTTGCCCCGGTTTTTCGGGATTGACGGCGTATTTTATGCCGGGCCCGTCTCGGACTTGGGTTCTGCCATGTTAACCGGCTTTTGCTTATATCGAGAATTGCAACATCTTGAAGAACGGCACTTGGAAGGGTTGGCGCTGGAGGAAACGTAACCTATTAGTTAAAGGTAATGGGTACTGGGTGCCAGGTACTGGGTTTAGGTAGGAATGCTTCGCATTCCATCCATAATGCAGAACCCCGTACCCTGTGTACTGTGTACCTTAGGATATGCTGGAGGAATTGATGAAACGCCCTGAATTATTAATACCAGCAGGAAATTTGGAGAAACTGCGTACGGCACTATTGTATGGCGCTGATGCGGTGTATGTTGGCATTGAGGGTATGAGTTTGAGGGCCGCTGCGGCGGAGTTTCCTATGGATAATTTGGAAACGGGAATCCGGGAAGCTCACCGTCATGGGGTCAAAGTCTACGGAGCCATGAATTTGTTCGCCCGGAACGATGATTTACAGCGGGCGGCAGCGATATTGCCGGAACTGGAAGCCATGGGGATTGACGCGTTGATTGTCAGTGATCCCGGCATGATCCGTTTGATTCGGCAGCTTACTCCCGGAATTCCCCTGCATTTGAGCACTCAGGCAAATACGACCAATGCCGCGGCGGTGCGTTTCTGGGCGGAGCAAGGAGTATCCCGGGTGGTGCTGGCCAGGGAACTGACTCTGGCAGAGATCGCCGAAATCGCCAAGGAAGTGCCGGATATCGAATTGGAATTGTTTGTTCACGGAGCCATGTGCATGGCGTATTCAGGCCGTTGTTTTCTGTCGGCTCATTGGAATCGCCGTAGTGCCAATCAAGGAGACTGTACCCAGCCTTGCCGGTGGGATTATTATCTGGTGGAGGCTTCCCGGCCGGATCAACCGCTTATACTGGAAGAAGATGCCCGTTATACATATTTGTTGAGCTCGAAGGATTTATGTATGATTGAATATTTGCCGGAAATGATGGCTGCCGGGGTTTCCAGCCTGAAGGTTGAAGGCCGGATGAAATCCGTTTACTATGTGGCAGCGGTGACCCGTATTTATCGTCAGGCCATCGACGCTTATCTTACCGACCCGGCTCGGTTCCGGGTGGATCCGGAGTGGCTGGAGGAATTGCGCAAAATCAGTTACCGCGATTATACAACCGGATTTTATTTTACCCGGGAGAAAATTAACGAGGTCAATCCGGACGTCAACTATTGGCAAACCTATGATATGGTGGGGACGGTTCTTGCTTACGATGCGGAGAACTCACGGATATTGGTGGGGGTCCGCAACGGTTTGCGGGACGATGATGTCATTGAACTGTTGTTGCCCAGGGAGACGATAACCCTCGACCCTGCGGCCATGGTGAATGAGACGGGAGAACCGATAAAAGCCGCCCATAACGGGTATCGGATTTATTTGCCAGTGACAGTGGAAGTCCCGGCGGGCGCAGTAATCCGCCGTAAAATGAAAAAGTAAATCCGATTGTTATTTGACGTTATTGGTTTTTATCTGTACAATGAGAGTATCGGTTACGATAGAACATGATAATGAGGTGGAGTTATGAAACCAGTAACGGTTCAAATCTGTGTCGGGACGCATTGCACCATGATGGGGGCAATGGATATGTATGAATTACTCCAAAATATGCAGCAAAGCATGGAGGAAAAAGGTTTGGAAATCACCATTGATCTGGTGCGTTGTTTTGGAGACTGTAAAGCCAATGAAGCGCCGGTCGTTGTGGTTAACGATAAAAAGATCGTTTCGGCTACCAGTGAAAAAGTGATGGAATATATCATGGAAGTTGGGAAAGCATGAAAGGGATCTATACGTCGATTACTAAGATTCGCCGTCAGGTATTTACCGAAGTGGCTCGGCTTGCTTTTGAAAACGGAGATCACCATCAATTTGAGGATGCTCCCTATCGCATTCTTCCTGGTGAAGTTGCCCAGTACCGCGACAGCATATTTAAAGAACGGGCCATCGTCGGGGAACGGCTGCGTCTGGCCATGGGGCTTCCTGTCCGGAGAGTGGACAAACATTCCCGTTTGTCCAGCGGAATTGAGAAAGTCGATGTTGACCACCGGATTCTCGAAGCGCCGTTGGTCAACGTTATCCCGTTTGCCTGCGAAGCCTGTCCCACGGATGCTTTTTATGTGACGGACAATTGCCGGAAGTGCCTGGCCCATCCGTGTACCTTCGTCTGTCCGGTGAATGCGGTCAGCATCGGAAAAAACCGGGCCATCATCGATCAGGATAAATGCATCCGCTGCGGCAAATGTAAAGAAGCCTGCCCGTATCATGCGATTGTCCGGTATGACCGCCCGTGTGCGGCAGCCTGCGGGGTCAATGCGATTGAAAGCGATTATTTGGGCAGGGCTGAGATTAATCAGGATAAATGCGTTTCCTGCGGAATGTGCATTATCAGTTGCCCTTTCGGGGCCATCGCCGATAAATCCGAGATCTATCAATTGATCAAGGCCATGAACAAGGGAGCCCAGGTGGTGGCGGAGATTGCGCCGTCCTTTGTGGGACAGTTCGGCCCGTTGGCAACACCGGCTAAGGTGGTGGAAGGGTTGAAACGGCTGGGCTTCAGCGATGTGGTGGAAGTCAGCCTTGGGGCAGACATTGCTTCGATCCATGAAGCGAAAGTGTTTGTGGAAAATGTGCCGGAGAAACAACCTTATCTGGGAACATCCTGCTGCCCTTCCTGGGCGATGATGGCCAAGAAATTCTTCCCCGAACAGTCGCAATATATCTCTTCGTCCCATACGCCTATGGTGGCGACGGCGAAACAGATCAAGGCTAAAAACCCCGATGCCAAAGTAGTCTTTATCGGGCCGTGTATCGCTAAGAAAATCGAAGCACTGGACGAAGAAGTCCGTCCGTATATCGATTTCGTCATCACATTCGAAGAATTGATCGCTATGTTTGTCGCTAAAGATATCGATCTTTCCATGTTGGAAGACGGACAGGAACCGAACGATAGCTCGTCTCGGGGACGTTCCTATGCCAACTGCGGCGGTGTGGCAGAGGCCATCGCCAGCAATATTCGGAAACTCTATCCCGGTCGGGAAGTACTTATCGATAGGGCGGACAGCCTTTCCGATTGTCGGAAAATGCTGGCCATGGCCAAAGCCGGAAAACGCGATGGTTATTTACTGGAGGGCATGGCATGCCCCGGCGGTTGTGTCGGCGGCCCCGGAACGCTGCTCCCGACCAAGCAGGCAACGGTAAAGGTCCAGGAGTTTGCCAAAAAATCGCCGTATGAAACGGCGTTGGATAATCCGAAAGCTGCGGGCGCAGAAGGGTAATCTTCAATAGCAACTGAATAAATTAAAATGCCTATCCGGAAAAGAGGATAGGCATTTTCTTTATTTTTCAAACGGATTGTACCCTGGTTTTTTGATCAATGTCTCTTCTTTGTCAATAATATCCGGTTTGTAAACCTGCTCGGGCCAGAGTTCGGGGGATATTTCCTCCACAGCGATGGAAATGGCATGGTCCGGAGCACCGAGAGTGGTTTGGATCACTTCAGTGATGGCATCGCGCATGGCTTCCTTTTGGGCCTGGGTCCGGCCGGGGTACATTTTCACAATAATATGCGGCATGGATATTCCTCCTTTATTAGTGGGTGGATGAGTCTATTATACACATTATTATACCTATTTCCAGATGATTGACATATATCTCGCGTTAAAACGATGGTATAATATTGCACAAATGAAACATTTATCTTAGGAAGGAAAGACGAAGCAGAATATAAGGTAAGTTGGTATATCGGAGCAGAATGCAATAATTTCTGATTCAAATCATTCTCGGTTGGAGGATTGGGGGAGGAACAGTTGATGAAGAAGCTGAAGAAAACGGTAGCCATTGTATTGGCCATTGCTTTGGTGGGATTTACCGGTTATAAAGTGAAACAGAAATTGGACGCGAGGGCTCAACTTGCCCAAAAGCCGTCTGCCAGCGGGAGAAGCACGACAGGGACGGCCATGGTCAAAACCCTGAAAGTTGCTCCGGAGCCAATCAAAGAAACCTTGCGCATGGTGGCCGAGATCACGGCGGAAACCGAGGTGGCGGTTCAACCTCGGATCAACGGACGGCTTTTACAGCTCATGGTGGAAGAAGGGGATCGGGTGAAAGCCGGCCAAGTGCTGGCGGTCTTGGATGATGAAGAGATTCAAATCCAATTGCGGCAAAATGAAGCGACCATCGCAACGGTAAAGGCCAACCTGAATAAGGCGGAACGTGATTTGATCCAAGCCAAAACCGAGTTGGACCGTTATCGGGCTTTATTGGATAAAAAATACGTTTCCCAACGGGATTATGATAATGTTGAAACGGCCTATTTGGCTGCGAAGACCTCGGTTGAAAATTATCGTTCCCAATTGGCCACGGCCGAAAATACATATCAGTTAACCAAGATCCAATTGAACCATACGAAAGTCGTGGCACCCATCTCCGGGATCGTCTTAAGTAAACCCGTGACAGCGGGGATTAACGTAACGACCGGGACCACGTTGGTGACTATCGCTTCGCTGGATCCGGTCAAACTCAAATTTAACATCGACCAGCGCGACACCGCCAAGGCACGCAAAGGATTGCCGGTAACGTTCACTACCGATGTTTTCCCTGATGAACTTTTTGTCGGTTATATTCATGATGCATCACCCGGTTACGATACAAAGACTCGGACATTATCTTTGTCCGTACTGTTGCCGAACGGAAACGGTCGGCTGCTGCCGGGGATGTTCGGTACCGTGGAAATTGCCATCGGTGAAAACAGCCGGGCGTTGGTTGTGCCGCAAGAGGCCATCGTGAAACGGGAAGGACGCAGCGGATTGTTTGTTGTGACTCGGGACGGGATCGCCCGCTGGCAACCGGTTACCACCGGCCTTGCTGCGGAAGACCGGATTGAGATTACATCGGGAATAGCCGAAGGCGATCTGGTGGTAGTGGTAGGGCAAAACCGTCTGCGTGATGGCGATCCGGTGCAATTGTTAGACAACCGTCGCAGCGGCGGTCCGCAAAATCAAGGGCAAAACGGGGGTAAACCCATGAATGAAAGGGGTGGCCCGCGATGAAAAGCCTGATTGAATTTTGTATTAAGCGCCCGGTAACTATCGTCATGTTTTTTTCGGCGCTCATGATTTTGGGCGTTTTTAGCGGTTTGAGGATGCCCATTGACCTCATGCCCGATATCACTTTTCCGGCGATAAATATTTCAACTTCCTATTCCGGGGCCGGCCCGGAAGAAATCGAAGAGCTGGTCACCATTCCGGTGGAACAGGCCGTATCCACGGTGAACGGAGTGAAATCCATCAGTTCGACATCGTCGGAAGGGCGTTCCCGGGTGACGGTCTTTTTTGATTGGGGTGTGGACCTGGAGGAAGCCACCAACGATATCCGGGCCAACTTGGACCGGATTCGGCAGCGTCTGCCCGACGGGGCCGGGCAACCCAGTTTGTTCAAATTCAATCCTTCATCCATGCCGGTGGTGACTATCGGACTTTCCGGGGATTTGGATGAGGATACGTTACGGCAATTGGCTGAAGATGATTTCAGCTACCAGATTCAAAAAGTGGAGGGCGTAGCCAACGTTGAGGTTCGGGGCGGTCGGAACCGGGAAATCCGGGTTTATCTCAAACGGGATCGCTTGCTTTCCTTGGGCATCAGCTTCGACCAAGTGGTGTCCGCCCTTAAAAATGAAAACGTCATGCAGCCTGCCGGGAATTTGGGAATCGGTACCGGGGATTTCCTGTTGCGGACTAAGGGAGAGTTTACCAGTATTGATGATATCAGAAACCTTATCGTGCTTTATCGGGAGGGAGTGCCCATTTATCTCCGGGATCTGGCCGATGTGGAAGAAGGCTTTGAAACCGCCCGGTCATTGGTGCGTATTGACGGTTTGCCGGGAGTGGTCCTGTCGGTTCAAAAGCGTTCCGGTTCCAATACGGTGGCTGTGGCCGACCGGATTTATAAAGCTTTGGATGAACTCCGCCGCCAAAACCCGGATATCAAATTCCGGATCTTAAATGATAATTCCACTTATATCCGGAAATCGGTCCAAAGTGTGAGAAATTCGGCCATTATGGGAGCTGTTTTAGCAGGGCTCGTACTGCTGATGTTTTTACACAGTATCCGGGCGACGTTAATCACTGCCGTGGTAATGCCCATCTCCATTTTAACAACAATGATGCTGGCCTATTTTAGCAATATGACACTGAATACCATCTCCCTCGGCGGTTTGGCGTTGGGCGTCGGGATGTTGGTGGACAACTCGGTGGTGGTTTTGGATAATGTTTTCCGGAAATTTCAGGATTCATCCCTTGAGATAAAACAGGCGGTACTTGAAGGAGCTTCGGAAATGGGGCCGGCCATTTTGGCCTCGACGTTGACGACGGTCTGCGTCTTTTTCCCCTTAATCTTTGTCGGCGGCCAGACCGGGATCATCTTTAAAGAATTATCTTATATGGTTTCCTTTTCGCTCTTGTGTTCCATCGGTGTCGCCATTACATTAATGCCCATGCTGTGTTCGAAATATTTGACGCGACAAGATGCCCAAGAAACGGAAACTCACAATATCAAGGGGTATCTCATTAAAATTCAGCATGGTTGGGAAAATTCGTATCAAAGATTGTTGGAATGGTGTCTTGCTCATAAGCTACAGGTGATGGGGATTAGTCTAATCGTATTTGCCGCCCTTTTATGCTTATGGCCGCTTATTGGGACCCAGTTGATTCAGACATCGGACGAAGGCATCATTACCCTTCGTCTGGATCTACCCACCGGAACCCGGCTGGAAGAAACGGACGCCCTTTCCTTGGAAGTAGAAAATCTCCTTCGCGACATGGTTCCGGAGTTGGAGAATATGGAGGCATCCGTCGGTGGAATGCGAGTCCATCAGGCTACCATTACGCTTCGGTTGAAATCGGAACGGAACCGGACCACCGAGGAAGTGGTGGAGTTTTTGCGGGAGAAGATTCAGTTTCCCGGCGTCCGGGTCCGGGTAAATGCCCGCAACAGTATGCGGATGCTGTACGGCAGCGGTTCTCAAAATGCCATCGAGATTGATATCCGGGGGTACGATCAGGAGTTGGCCAGGGAAGCCGGAGAAATGGTTGTGGCCAAACTCAACGAGATCCCCGGGATTACGGACGCCACCGTTTCCAGAGAAGAGGAACGGCCGGAGTTGGCTATCACAGTTAACCGGAAACGTGCCGCTGATATGGGAGTTACAGTGGCGAAAATTGCCAATGCGCTGGAGACGGCCATCGAAGGCCAAGTGGCGACAATTTTCCGGAAAAACGGCGAAGAGGTGGAAGTCCGCGTTAATTTGCAGGAGAAGGACCGCCAGTCGTGGCAAGACTTGGAACGTATTGTGGTGTCCGGAAGCAACAACCAGGTGGTTCCGCTTATGGGTATGGTGGAGATTAGTCAAAATAACAGTCCGGTGGAGATTGAACGGAAGGATCAGGAACGGAATTTGACCGTTCAGGCCAACTATACCGGCAGGGATCTGTCCGCCGTTATGGCTGATGTGAAGCAAGCCCTGGATAATCTCCGGCTGCCTCCGGGCATTAGCCTGTATTATGCCGGAGACTATGAAGAACAACAAAAGAGCTTTAATGATTTGAAATTTGCTTTGATACTCGCTTTGGTATTGGTTTATATGGTAATGGCCGCTCAATTTGAATCCTATCTTGACCCCTTATTGATTATGCTGTTGGTGCCGTTCACCTTGGGGGGGTTTTGCTGATGCTCTTTTTGACGGACACCAATTTTGACAATCAGGTGTATATCGGATTGATTGTATTGGGAGGAGTGGTCGTTAATAATGCCATTGTCTTGGTGAGTTATTACCGGTTATTGATGGAACGGGGCATTCCGTTGAAAGAAGCCGTTA
>JAKOSX010000186.1 GCA_029776595.1 Bacillota bacterium
ATGGAGCTCCGGTATAAACTCCTTTGTCAATAAGATCACTGTCTGCGACCAATCGGGCAAATCCTTCCGGTAATTCTCCGTTGCTGCCGCGGGGAGCTTTGGCCAGAAGTTCATCAAGGCCGGTAAAGTCATCTTTATTCGCGGTTACTCCCGGCAGATCCCATGAATTATGAATGCTGATAGTATCATTGGATAATGCATGGATAATATCACAGTCGAAAGCCACGCAATTAACTAAGGTATGATGGGGTCCGTCGCTTGGAGTAGCTTTAAAATAAAACCCTGTTGAGCTTCCCCATGCGACACAGTTGATCATTGTTACTCCGCTTTTGTGATTATTTCGATCAAAAGCTCTAACGGCAGAATTTCCATATTTGATGTTAAATGCGATACAGTTGCGGAGAACATGGGCGCCGTAACTTTCAAACTCATTAGCTTTGCTGCTGCTACCGCCGCCAACTTTGAATCCTTGGCCGTTTCCTGCCCACGTACCGGTAAATGAGTCAGCATAGGGAGAATTGGGATCGCCATTATGCCAGGTCCAGCAATTTTCGACGATGATCGGGAACCGGGTCATATAAAAGTCCCAGCCATCATCGGAGTTTTCCCATGCGCGGCAGCCATAAAAAATATTCCCTTTGCCCGGACTAAGCTTACAGGCAAAGCCGTCGGCATTTCCACCGGGGCCGGTGGACCCATTGGGATCCATGTTTAAGTAAGAATCGCAGTTAATGATCCAGTTATAAGCAGCCCGGGAACCATCAAGATTAATATTGGTCCCTTTACTTAACCCGATATGAAGACCGGTGTCCCGGTTGTGATGTAAACTGCATTGTTCAATGATATTATAACTTCCTCCGCCCGGGGCGTTCGCATCCCCAATCCGGATACCATTGGATGCGGCATGAATAATTTCCAAACCTTTAATCACCCAATAACTTCCCGTAATATGGATACCGTGTTTTCCGCGAAAGTTAAAATCTAAGATCGGTCGTTCACCGGGATAAGCCAGAATGTAATACCGTGACAAGGGAGTGCCGTTCGCCCGGAGATAAACGGTGGATGGTTCGTTGGTATATATTCCGCCCCGGAGATAGACAACATCGCCGGCAGTCATGACGGATACTGCCTTGGACAGCGTGGCAAAGGGGGCTTCAAAGGATCCCTGATTAATATCATTGCCACTTGGTGAAACATAATAGGTTTTTCCACTGGGTGGAGGGATCGTCGGTAAGGTTACCGGAGGAGGGTAAAGCGAATCAGGGGAAGGATTTTTAGAATTCCCGGCGGATCCTCCACTACAGTTAACGGCAACGACAAACACAGCTAATAAAAGAATCAAAGACAAATGAGATTTATACCATAGTTTCATCGACCAATTCTCCCTTATTAAAATCTTTAATTTAATTTTAAGTTTTAAGATTATTTTAAGCAATGATTTAATTTTTTAAGGGATTAAGTGTTTTTGTGTAATTTCATGGTTTATGGTAAAGATGGTTATTAAGGAAGGAAGGATCGTCGTCCGGTGGGAGATATAATGGCTTCTTTTCGCACTGGAACCGGAATGTTTATGCTCCTATTCGAAAGAGAAAGCGATAATTACCTAAAATTAACGGTTGACCCGGGTCATGAATATGATAAAATAAATATACTCTACTGTCATTCAGTTTATGGTCGTGCTAGATGGGGAGGTAGCGGTGCCCTGTACCTGCAACCCGCTATAGCAGGATTGAATTCCGAGTGGAGGCCGGTATTCGTGAGTCCGGCCGGATTAAGTGGCGTTGAGGATTGGGTCTCGCGCAACAAAAGCCTATGAACCCCGTCAGGTCCGGAAGGAAGCAGCGGTAAGTAGGAAGTTTTGTGTGCCGCGAGGTTGCCTGGTCGGAGCCGGCTGGTCCGGTACGTTCGGGGATACTTGGTCGAAGCGAGGTGCACGGCCATATTTAATATTTATCAGCGTATGAGAATCAGTCGTTTAGAAAAACGGCTGATTTTTTTATTCCGCGGACGGCGGAAGACATGTTGGCGGGTGGAGGGTTTTGTCACTCCAATGCAGGATTTACCGTAAAATTGGCAAATATATTAAAAGATTGCGTGGATTGTCATTTTAATACATGGGACGGAAACGATGATTATTACTGCACCTGCTAAAATCAATCTGGCATTGGATGTTATCGGAGACCGGCAGGACGGCTATCATGAAGTGGATATGGTAATGCAGTCCATCGGACTGTCGGATCGAATTCAACTGAAAACCGGAGAGAAAATTGGATTGACGTGTACCAACCCCCAGGTTCCGGCCGATCGGAGAAATTTGGCCTGGCGGGCTGCGGAACTGCTTCAGGAAGTGGCCAGGGAACGGCATGGGAAAACGCTCGGGGTGGAGATACATATAGAAAAGAGAATACCGGTGGCAGCAGGGTTGGCCGGAGGAAGCACGGACGCAGCCGGAGTGCTTATTGGGTTGAATCAGTTATGGGATTTGGGTTTGACGACGGAAGAATTGATGAGACTTGGCGTAAAGCTCGGTGCGGATGTCCCTTTTTGCATATTGCAACGTACCGCCCGGGCCGAAGGTATTGGGGAAAAACTTACGGTTATTTCATCAAGGCTTCGTTGTTCAGTATTATTGATTACTCCGGATGTCCAGGTATCTACGGCGATGGTCTACCATAGCTTGGATACGAAGGGGATTCGAAAACATCCCGATATTCAAGGCGTGATTGCCGCATTGGAAGCCGGGGATTTGGAGAGGCTTTGTGCGGTATGGGGAAATGTTCTGGAGGAAGTGGTTTTGGAGAAATTTCCGGAGGTCGCCGGATTAAAACGCTTATTGCAAGATTTCGGAGTGCATTCGGCGTTGATGTCCGGTAGCGGGCCTTCGGTTTTTGCCCTGAATGTCGATGAAAATCAGGCAAAAGCCGTTAAGGCGGCGTTGCCGCCCACATGGTTTTGCACTTTGACGGAGTTTCAACAGTGAGAATGGAGTGAATCATTATGGAACGTCGACCTTTAGTCCCGATTAAGCTCGATAATTATAAGCCACTGCGGGAACTGGTGTTTGAATCGTTGCGGGAAGCCATCATCAGCGGTCAACTCCGGCCGGGAGAACGAATGATGGAAATTCAATTGGCGGAAGAGATGGGTGTGAGCCGGACGCCGGTCCGCGAAGCCATCCGCAAATTGGAACTGGAAGGTTTGGTGGAGATGATCCCGCGAAAAGGGGCTTATGTAGCCGGATTGTCGCTGCGGGATATTGCCGATGTCTTTGAAATCCGCCGGGCATTGGAAGGCTTGGCCGCCGAACTGGCGGCAGATCGGATTACCGATGAGGAATTGGAAAATCTCGAGCGGTATTTGGTAATTATTTCCGAGCAAATTGAAGCCGGAAATTTGGAAGAAGTGGTCCAGACCGATACGGATTTTCATACGCTCTTATATCAAGCCAGCCGCAATAATCGCCTTTCGCAGATCATTAACAATTTGCGGGAACAGATTCAACGGTTTCGGACTACGTCATTGTCCTATCCGGGCCGGATGAAAGCGGCCTTGGAGGAACACCGAAAAATCGTAGAAGCCATCTCCAGTCGGGACGGGGAACTGGCCCGCCGGATTGCTCAGGAGCATATTGAAAATGCGGAAAACAGTCTCATGAGCATGATTCAACAGGATAAGGAAAATGGGGGAATATAAGTGGATGCCATTGTATTGGCAGGGGCTTTAAATGACGGAGCTTTGCGGGCGGTCAGTTCGGCGGCGTATGAAGCGGAAATCGAAATTGCGGGAAAACCGATGGTCGCCTATGTCCTGGATACGCTGAACCGGATGGATGAGATTGAACGGGTTGCAGTGGCAGGCTATGCAACGGACAATCTGCTTCGGTATATGACCGGAAAAGTGTGCCGGGTGGATCCCGGAGATTCCATGGTTGACAGCCTGATCAAGGCGTTGGAATTGTTGCAATCCAAACGCCCTGTTTTAGTCGTGACTTCCGATATTCCCTTGATTACACCGGAGGCCATCCGCGACTTTTTAGTCCGGTGTCAGGCCAATCCCGGGGACGTCCATTATTCTTTCGTCTCGAAAGTCCAGAATGAAGCCCGTTACCCCGGAGTGCAGCGGACATATGTAAAATTACGGGACGGCGTGTTTACCGGAGGGAATATTGCGTTGTTATCTCCGGACATTGTGCGGGAACGTATCGACATTCTGAAACGGGCGGCTTCTTTTCGGAAAAATCCGGTACAACTTTGTTCGATGCTGGGCTGGAAGTATTTATTCAAATTCATTTTCGGCTTACTCACCATTCGAGAAGTGGAAGATCGGGTATCCCGTGCGCTGGGGTTGAAAGCGGTGGGCATCATTTCTCCTTATCCGGAAGTAGGGATCGATGTGGACAAACCCAGCGATTTGGAATTGGCGGCCAAGGCTTTGGCGCAAGTTTAATGGGCAATAGCTGGGGATATTCCCTTAAAGTAAAAAATTAGGAAAAATTTTATATTAACAGAAGGATTTAGCAAATCGATATGGAATTGTATATATGTTCTTATAGAGAGATAGATATCCCAAGAACAACACAATAACAGAAGAATGGAAAGGTGAGTGGGTTATGAACATCACTGATGTACGCCTGAGAAAAGTGAATACGGAGGGGAAGATGAAGGCCATTGCATCCATCACCATCGATGATGCATTTGTGGTCAGAGACATTCGGGTCATTGAGGGGCAAAACGGTTTATTCGTAGCGATGCCGAGCAGAAAAACGCCGGACGGAGAGTTCAGGGATATTGCTCATCCGATTACTCCGGAAGCTCGGGAACTGATTCAGTCCGCCATTCTCAGGGAGTATGAAACGACGGCCTAATGTGAGAATTATTTTAGTTTTGAAAATAAGTGCCAACTTGCCAAGGTTGGCATTTTTTGTTGCCGTTTCATATAATAACCGCTGAATATCCTGTTGACATTTTGAAGAATCACTGGTATACTAATTTTTGCATTCGTTGGGGCGTCGCCAAGTCGGTAAGGCACGGGACTTTGACTCCCGCATTCGTTGGTTCGAGTCCAGCCGCCCCAGCCAT
>JAKOSX010000187.1 GCA_029776595.1 Bacillota bacterium
AACTCTTTTTCCCGTATTCATAAAGCCCAGAAAAGGAATGGGTTCCCGCGGTGCGCGAAGGGTTGATACCCGTGAGCAACTGGAGTTAATTATGCAACAAAATGCCGAATTATTAATCCAGGAATATATTCCAGGGAAAGAATATACCTTGGATATTCTGGCCGATTTAGAAGGTAAAGTTCTGTCGGTAGTACCACGGGAGCGTCTGGAAGTGAGGGCCGGTGAAGTCAGTAAAAGCCGGACGGTTTACCGTAGAGATTTAATCGAACAAGGAAAATATATTGTAGAAAAATTAGGAGCGATCGGACCAGTTACTGCCCAATGCATAGATAACGGCAAGGATGTTTATTGGCTAGAGGTTAATCCCCGCTTTGGCGGAGGCGTTCCCCTTGCGATCCAGGCGGGGGTAGATTATCCACTGCTTTTGTACCAAATGGTTAGAAAACAGAGCATTCAGCCCTTTCTTGGGCAATATAATCATGACCTGACGATGCTGCGGTATGATCAAGCCGTTTATTTTTAACAAAGACAGGTGGAATTCATGCTCAAAATCATGCCGGTCTTTGGGACAAGGCCGGAAGCGATCAAAATGGCACCGTTATTAAAAATTTTGGAAGCGCAGGAAGAGATTCAGACCATTACTACCGTAACGGCGCAGCACCGCGAGATGCTAGATCAAGTCCTCCAATTGTTTAAGCTTATACCCGTTTATGATCTGAATATTATGCAGCCGGAGCAATCATTGACCGAGGTTACGGTTAGTGTTCTTTCGAAAATTGGGGAGATAATTTCTAAGGAAAAACCCGATCTAATGTTGGTGCATGGTGATACCGCAACGACTTTTGCCAGTAGCTTGGCGGCATTTTATCATAAAATCCCGCTCGGCCATGTTGAAGCAGGTTTACGCACTTATAACAAGTATTCTCCGTATCCGGAGGAAATGAACAGAAAGCTGACCGGGTGTTTGGCGGATCTGCACTTTGCACCGACCCAAACGGCGAAAGAGGCGTTACTTAAAGAAGGTGTTCCGCCTAGGCAAATTTTCGTGACGGGGAATACAGTGATTGATGCTTTACTGCAGACCGTAAATAAAGGATACAAGTTTAAAGACGACACTCTAAAGCAGCTGGATTTTGATAATAGGAAGATCCTTTTATTAACTACCCACCGCCGGGAAAACATTGGCGAACGGATGGAGCATATTTTTAAGGCGGTAAAAGAAATCGTGGAACTACATCATGATACAGTAGCCGTGGTGCCGGTCCATTTAAATCCGGCTGTTCAAGAGCTGGCGCAAAAGGTCTTCGGAGGTATCGAACGCGTGAAGTTGGTTCCGCCCTTGGCGTACGAGGAGTTTGTCAATCTGATGGACCGCTGTTACCTGGTGCTTACTGACTCTGGTGGTCTACAGGAGGAGGCACCAGCGCTGGGGAAGCCAGTTTTAGTGCTCCGGGATACTACCGAGCGACCGGAAGCGATTGCCGCCGGAACGGTAAAACTAATCGGTATCGAACAGGAGAGGATTATCGCGGAAACCTCTTCCTTGTTGACAAATCCGACTGCCTATCGAAAAATGGCGGCGGCGG
>JAKOSX010000188.1 GCA_029776595.1 Bacillota bacterium
CCGCAAAATCCTTTCTTTGACCGGAGATAAATTTTGAAAAAACGTGGAATTTTGGGTATACTGCTTATGGTAACTCTATCCAAAAAGGTTTGACTTTCTAGCGAGGAGGCTCACGATGTCGGATAAACTCATACATCCGCTGGCCGGCCAAAAGGCCCGGGCGGAAGATTTGCTCACGAAGGAAGAAATTTCGGAGCGGTATTACCATCCGGAGGAGCCCTTGGAGCCGGTGAAAAATGGGACTTCCGGGCACCGGGGGTTGATTGGCAAGGGGTTTGCCGAAGCCCATGTGGCAGCGATAACCCAGGCATTGGTGGATATACGAACGGAGAAAGGGACTTTCGGGCCTTATCTCCCGGACCATCTGGCCAATCAAGCGTTAGGGCCGGTGATCGTCGGTAAAGACGTGCGGTATGCCTCAGATTTGGCTGAGGAAACCGCCGTCGAAGTGTTCGCCGGAAACGGAATGAAGACGTTGGTCCACAAGAAAAACCGGAGTACGCCGACACCGGTGGTATCCCATGCGATCCTGACCCGGGTGGCACAGGGGCAAAAAGTCGAAGGAGTGATTATTACCGCCTCCCACAATCCCCCGGATGATGCCGGCTATAAGAGCAACGGCTTGGACGGCGGGCCCAATACCAGCACCAAACCCATTGATGAGAAGGCCAATTATTATCTGCAGCACCCGGAGGGTATCCGGCGTATTCCGTACCGTCAGGCATTGGAAGAAGGCCTGGTGGAAGAGATCGATCTGTTGAACCCATATATTAAAGATTTGGCCAATGTTGTTGATATGGATGTCATCAAGACGGAGCGATTCGCCGTGACGCCATTGGGCGGGTCGGCCTACGGTTATTACGAAGCGGTCAACGACCATTACGGCACCCAAATCGAAGTGGTCCTCTCCGAAGAAGATCCGACGTGTTCCAGCCGTTCCTACGACTGGGACGGGAGATTAAGGGGAGATCCTTCGTCGGAATATGTGATGCGGGCAGTTCAGGGCATAAGAGAGCAATTGGGGGTACCTTTTATCGGCGCCAATGACAACGATGCCGATCGATTCGGAGGCGAGGACAGTACCGGCATTTTAAACCCCAATCATGTCCTGTGTGTGCTCTTTGATTATCTGGCCGCCAACCGGGGGTTCAATCCCAACATGGGTGTGGGGCGGACCATCGGTACTACCCATATGTTGGACCGGATCGCTGCCCGTTATGGTCGTCCGGTTTATGAAGTGAATGTCGGTTTTAAACACTATGTGGCCGGATTGATGGCCGGAAAATATGTGCTGGCCGGGGAGGAAAGCGCCGGACTGTCGTTCCCGCGGCGGGACGGCAGCCTGTGGGTGACTGAAAAAGACGGTATTGCCGCTGTTTTGCTTATGATGGAAGTGATGGCGAAGACCGGAAAAGATATTGGGACGCTTTATGCGAACCTGGTCAAACAATACGGACCATATCAATATGAACGGAAGGATAAACCGGCCCAGCCGGAACAGAAAAAACGTCTTCTGCAGCTGGCTGCCGATCCGGGCGAAGTGCACCACTTGTTACACGGGAGGAAGATTGCCGGTCGTCCCATTGAGCGATTGGTCATCGGCGACGGCATCAAAGTGGTGCTCGAGGGTGGCGTTTGGGTACTGAAACGGGCCTCCGGTACTGAAAACATCATCAAAGACTACCGGGAAGAACAGGGTGAAACCCTGGATACGGCCAGAAAAGCTTCGGAAGAAATCGATGCTTATTTAGGCTTAACATAAACCGCTGCGGCGGTTTTTTTTATGCCGGGCAACGGTGAACGTAAAGGCCATTTGAACTTTAAGGGAATTTGCAGGATTTTTGGCGAATAACCAAGAAAATCTTGTATGACGTGAAGGAGTAAGAACATGAATCGAAGAGAACTGCAAAACGAAATTACGGCTTTTGTCCGAACATATCCTGAAACCCGGCATACGGCGACCCGATGGCAGGACCCTTTGGTGGCCTTTGCCGCCGCTGACGATCCGCTGTTTTTACAGCTCAAAGAGGTCGTCAGCCCAACCCACGCTTTGCCCGGCGATTTTATCGCGGATGCCCAAACAGTCATCGCTTTTTTCATACCTTTTGTCCGGGAGATTAACTTTTCTAACGTCGGAGATCCTTATAGTTCCGAAGCCTGGGCCAGGGCTTATATCGAGACCAACCGGTTAATCCGGGACTTAAACGGATATATTCAGGAACGATTGAGACAGTGCGGATATGAAAGCTCCAATCTTCCGGCCACCCATAATTTCGATGAAAAGACACTGGTTAGCGACTGGTCTCACAAACACGTGGGATATATTGCCGGGCTTGGTAATTTTGGGCTGCATCAAATGTTAATCACGAACCGGGGCTGTTCGGGGAGGTTGGGAAGCATAGTGACCAATCTGAAAGTGGAGCCGACGCCCCGACCTGACCGGGAATATTGCCTTTATCGCAAAAATGGAAGTTGCGGCCGGTGTATCCGGCAATGCCCCAACAGGGCCTTAACTGTGGAAGGGTTTGACCGGCATCGTTGTTACGAACGTTGCCTCGATAATGCCCGTCGCTACGAGCGGTTGGGACTGGCTGACGTTTGCGGTAAATGTTTGGCCCACGTTCCCTGCGCTTTCGCCAATCCGGTAAAGCATGAAGGATCAGAACATGAAATGGTTTGACTTGTCTCATTCCATCGTTGACGCCATGCCGGTGTATCCGGGCGATGCCCGCCCCCGCCTGGAATTGGAAAAAGACTTGCCATCCGACGGATATGTGACTTATCAACTCCATTGCGGCATGCATGTCGGAACCCATGTGGATGCGCCTCAACACCTTCTCAAAGGCGGAAAAGGGATAAACGAACTACCTGTGGAACATTTCATGGGCAAAGCCGTGGTATTGGATGTCCGGGGTCAGGCCATCATCGGGTATCAGCCGGATTATTCGGAAAAAATTGCAGCCGGAGATATTGTCCTCTTTTTTACCGGGTGGGAACGTTATTATGGGGAAGAATTATATTACCTGGAACACCCGGTGATCGACCGGAAAATTGCGGAGTTTCTTGTGGAGAGACGGGTGAAACTGATCGGCCTGGATACACCGTCGCCGGACAGGCCGCCCTTTGAAATACATAAGCTTTTATTGGCGAACGATATTTTCATCGTTGAAAATTTAACCCGTTTGGACCGCTTTATCGGAACGGAATTCGTTCAATTTATGGCCTTGCCGTTAAATATTCATGCGGAAGCTTCGTTGGTCCGGGCCGTTGCCGGAGTGTCTATCCAGTCAAGGATGAAATAGGAGGTTAATCATGACTTTTTGGGATGAAATCCATCGTTATATTACGCCCATCGTTATAGCTTTGGGAGGATGGGCTGCCGGAATCATTTTTGAACGCATTATCTTGGCCAAGTTACAGCGTTTAATGGCTAAAATCCGCAAAGGCAACGATGTGACGATTATCAATGCCTTGCGGGGCAAGACCATCTATTTGTTTGTTTTGGCGGGACTTTACGGAGCATCTTTGGGATTGCCGTTAAAACCGGCCTATCTGAATTTGACATACAAGTTTTTGCAGATTGCCGCCATATTCGTCGTGACGGCCATAGCGACAAGCATTACTATTGGCCTTATCCGGAACTATACCAAACAGGAAAGCGCCTTTTTGCCTTCGGTATCGATTTTTACCAATCTGGCCAGAGCTATTGTTTTAGGAATCGGATGTCTCATTTCTCTGCAGGCTTTGGGCATTTCCATCACGCCGATTCTGACTGCGTTGGGCGTCGGAGGTTTGGCCGTAGCCTTGGCATTGCAGGATACATTGTCCAACTTTTTCTCCGGATTGCAGTTGATTGCCGCCCGCCAATTTAAACCCGGTGATTATGTGAGGTTGGACAGCGGTGAAGAAGGGGTGGTCACCGATATCGCCTGGCGCACCACAACGATTCGATTGTTGGCCAATAATTTGATCATTATTCCCAATGCCAAATTAGCCGGGGCGGTCATTACCAATTTTCAGCAACCCCTTCCTGAGCTTTCGTTCCCGGTGGAAGTTTTCATCTCCTATCAAAACGATTTGGAGAAAGTGGAAGCGGTCACCATGGAAGTGGCAAGGGACGTAGTGCGTGAGTTTCCCGGCTGGGTCAGAGGAGTGGATCCGGTGTTCCGTTTTAATGCCTTTCTTGAAACCGGTATCCGGATCATGGTTTCTTTCCGGATCCGTGAATTTACCGATCAATTTCCACTCCGCCATGAATTTATCAAACGGCTGCACCAACGGTATCGTGAGGAAGGGATCGAGTTTTCCAATTTGGTACGGGGATTGGTGCGATAGAGAATCTCGTTAACGGGTAAAATGTTTGGACGAAAGTTGAGTGTGTCATGGAAAATAGGGAAATGCGAAAGAGCATGGAACTGCTGGCGCCTGCAGGGGATTGGGACGCGTTTCGGGCGGCTTTGGCTGCCGGTGCCGATGCCGTCTATCTCGGCGGAAAGATGTTCAATGCCCGCCAGTCGGCAGCCAATTTCGATCTGGAACAATTGAAGAAAGCTCTGGATTTGCTTCATCTTCACGGCAAAAAACTGTATGTTACCGCCAACACGTTGATCAATGACGAGGAAATGCCTGCGGCATTGGACTATCTAGAACAGTTGTTCCGTTTGTCTGTGGATGCGGTGATCGTCCAAGATTTGGGACTGATCGCTGCGGCCAGACAAGTTCTCCCAGGGCTTGAGCTTCATGGCAGCACGCAGATGACCGTACATAATACGGAAGGGGCTTTGCTATTAAAAAAAGCCGGAATTAAACGGGTGGTCCTGGCCCGGGAGCTCACCGCAGCGGAAGTGGCAACCATTGCCAGGGATAGCGGCATGGAGATCGAAGTTTTTGTCCATGGCGCCCTTTGTGTATGTTATTCCGGTCAATGCCTGATGAGCAGCATGATCGGAGGCCGCAGTGGTAACCGGGGCCGATGTGCCCAGCCCTGTCGGATGGAGTATCGGCTGTTCCGGGATGGAAAAGAGGTTCCTTCCGACGGGCATTACCTGCTGTCACCAAAAGATCTGGCGCTCATTACGATGCTGCCGAAACTTCGGGAAGCCGGGGTCCATTCGTTGAAGATCGAAGGACGGATGAAACGTCCGGAATATGTCTATAATGTTACCAGGGTTTATCGGGAGGCGCTGGATGCTTTGGATGCCGATCCCGCAGCATTCCGTACGGAAGAGGAATGGATCCGCCGCTTGGAGGAAACTTTTAACCGAGGATTTACCACCGGATATTTCGGAAACAATCGAAA
>JAKOSX010000189.1 GCA_029776595.1 Bacillota bacterium
CGGGGCTGATCTGGTGGTTCATAGCGGCACCAAATATCTGGGCGGCCATAATGATGTTTTGTCCGGAGTGGTGGTGGCTGCCGGGCCGGAATTGAGTGAGAAGATCGGATTTATCCAAAATTCAACCGGCAGTGTCTTGGGGCCTCAGGACAGCTGGTTGATGTTACGGGGCATTAAAACCCTATCCCTGCGGATGGAGAAACAACAACAAAATGCCGCTGCAATTGCCGAATGGCTGGTCAAAAACCCTTATGTGAAAGAAGTATATTACCCCGGACTCCCCGGGCATCCGGGACGGGAGATTCAGGCCAAGCAAAGTTCGGGATTCGGCGCCATGCTTTCTTTCCGTGTTCCGGATGCTGCCTGGGTGGAACGGATTATCAACCGGGTTAAAGTGATTACGTATGCGGAAAGCCTTGGCGGAGTTGAGACGTTGATCACTTATCCGATGAAACAAACCCATGGCGACATACCGGCAGATGTACGGGAAAAAATCGGTGTTACCGACGACTTGATCCGTCTCTCGGTAGGAATTGAGCATATCGACGACCTTATCGGCGATCTGGAGCAGGCCATATCAGGAGGAGCGGAAAAATGAAATATGGAACGAAGATATTGCATAACGGACATGAGATCGACCCGCATACAGGCGCATTGAGCCTTCCGATTTACCAGACTTCAACCTATCATCAGTTCGATATGGAGCAGCCCGGAAAGTATGATTATTCCCGGTCCGGTAATCCGACCCGGGAGGCTTTGGAGAAGACCCTGGCTTCTCTGGAAAACGGGACCTATGCTTATGCGTTTGCGTCGGGAATGGCGGCCATATCCTCGGCTTTGGCCATTTTAAAGCAAGGGGATCATGTTATCGCTACGGAGGATATTTACGGAGGGTCGTACCGCATTTTAACCCGTTTCTTTTCGAAGTTCGGCATTGAAACCACTTTTGTGGATATGACCCGGTTGGACAATATTCGGGAAGCCATTCGGCCGTCCACGAAGGTTTTGTTTTTGGAGTCGCCTTCCAATCCCTTGCTCAAAGTCACTGATATCATTGGGGCGGTCAATATAGCCCGGGAGCATAACTTGATTACGATGATCGACAATACCTTTATGTCTCCCTATTTCCAGCGGCCGTTGGAATTGGGCGTGGATATCGTGATTCACAGTGCTACCAAATTTTTGGGCGGCCATAGCGATGTGATCGGTGGAGCCGTGATTACCAATTCGGAGAAGCTGGCAAAAGAAATCTATTTTGTCCAAAACGGATTCGGGGCGATTTTAGGGCCGCAGGATTGTTGGTTACTGCTTCGGGGGATTAAAACATTAAAAGCCCGGATGGAACTCCAGCAACGCTCGGCGTTGGAGATTGCCCAATGGCTCAAGGCCCAGCCCTGGGTGGCAGAAGTCTATTATCCTGGCCTGCCCGATCATCCCGGCCACCGGATCCAGAAAGAACAGGCGTCAGGCTTTGGGGCGGTTCTTTCCTTTGCAACGGATACGGTTGAACGGGCGTATCACATCATGAAAAAGGTGAAACTATGGTCGGTGGCTGTCAGTTTGGGCGGCGTTGAGTCGATTTTGTCATATCCGGTGAAAATGTCCCATGCAGCGATTCCCAAAGCGGAACGGGAACGGCTGGGCATCACCGACCGGCTCATCCGATTGTCGGTGGGCTTGGAAGATGCCGAGGACCTGATGGAAGATTTGCGGCCCGAGTAAATTTTACACAAATGTTTTTCGGGATAGAATTGACAAGTTTTGAGATACATAGTAATATAATGTATAAAATAAACCGAGTATTTTTATAGGAATACACGAAATTAGAGAAGGAGGTTATTTCAATGGCCAAGATAGCCAAAAATTTGACGGAGCTTATCGGGAATACACCCTTGCTGGAATTGTCCAATTATAACCGAAGCAAGAATTTGGAAGCGACGATTGTGGCCAAACTGGAGTATTTCAATCCCGGGGGCAGCGTAAAGGACCGGATCGGCTTTGCCATGATTAAAGCGGCGGAAGAGCAGGGACTGATCAATAAGGATACGGTCATTATCGAACCCACCAGCGGCAATACTGGGATTGCATTGGCTTTTGTGTCGGCGGCCCGGGGTTACCGGCTGATATTGACGATGCCGGAAACCATGAGTATTGAACGGCGTAATCTGCTCAAAGCGTTAGGGGCGGAACTGGTCTTGACACCCGGACCGGAAGGGATGAAGGGCGCCATTAAGAAAGCCAATGAAATTGCGGCCGAAACCCCCAATTCTTTTATTCCGCAACAATTCCAAAATCCGGCCAACCCGGAGATTCACCGGAAGACGACGGCGGAAGAGATTTGGCGGGATACCGACGGAAAAGTGGATATTTTCGTTGCCGGTGTGGGAACCGGAGGAACCATCACCGGTGTGGGAGAAGTCCTGAAACAAAGGAATCCCAACATTAAAATCGTTGCCGTGGAACCCAACGATTCGCCGGTGTTGTCGGGTGGCAACCCAGGGCCTCACAAGATTCAGGGTATCGGTGCCGGATTCGTTCCCGATGTATTGAACCGGTCGGTCATCGATGAAATTTTCAGAGTCAAAAATGAAGAAGCCTTTGAGACATCCCGTTTGCTGGCGAAGAGTGAAGGATTGTTGGTGGGGATTTCTTCGGGTGCAGCCGCGTTTGCAGCGACGGAAATCGCCAAACGTCCGGAAAATAAAGGCAAGACCATCGTGGTTCTGTTGCCGGATACCGGTGAACGTTATCTGTCGACGGCATTATTCCAAGAAGGCTAATGGGCAAATAAAGATAATCGAGGGAAACGGGAGATTTTTCTCCCGTTTTCGTTTGTATGTCCGGCCTGGCGAAAGAAGAAAATGGATCATCCTTGAATCCTGCGATGGAATTACTTATAATTAACTGCAATATAGTGTGATCAAGTGGGTTGTCAAATGTGAAATCCCCATGGAGTCGGAGGTGTCGGTAATGGATTTAAACCAGTGGCTGAACCAGGAGTTGCCTCAAGTCACCAAAGAGTTGGAACGTATCAACGAAACGCATTTTTTTAAGGAAAAGACCATCGGATTTGCAGGGAAAAACAGGGTATATACAGTATTGCATCAGTTGCGTTCCGCCCTGTTTCCAGGGATTTATGAAAAACATGCCATTGACGAATCGCGGTTGGATATTTTGATTGGGAACAATATGCGGATGGCAGCGGTGGAACTGAGCAATTTGATTAAATTGGCTCTGATTCAGGAATGTGAGGTCAATCAAGCGGGTTGTACCCAATGCGAAGACAGGGCCAACGAAATCACCATTGAACTGTTGAAACGCTTGCCGGAAATTCGTGCTATATTACAAACCGACATTGAGGCTGCTTATAAAGGGGACCCGGCGGCCCGCTCGACGGAGGAAATTCTTCTGAGCTATCCGGCGACCGAGGCCATTAGCATTTACCGTATTGCCCACGTGCTGTACGAATGGGAAATTCCCTTGATTCCCAGGATTATGACGGAGTATGCCCATCAAATTACCGGTATTGATATTCATCCCGGCGCGAAGATCGGTGAATCCTTCTTTATCGATCACGGCACAGGGGTGGTCATCGGTGAAACCTGCACCATTGGAAAGAATGTCAAGATTTATCAAGGAGTGACGTTGGGGGCCAAGAGCTTTCCGTTGGATGCCGACGGTAATCCGATTAAAAAGATCAAACGCCATCCGGACATCCAGGATCATGTGGTGATTTATGCAGGGGCCACCATCTTGGGCGGCGATACGGTTATCGGACACCATTCGGAGATCGGGGGGAATGTCTGGTTGACCCATTCGGTACCGCCTTATTCCAAGGTTTATAATGCCCAGCCGTCGCCCATTGTCAGGACCAAAGACCAAATCGAATATTATTTGTAAAAATAAAAAGTCCGGAAGGCGTTTGCCTTCCGGACCGTTTTAATGTCTGTCGGAAAAGATTAAATATAAAACATGGGCTGTTCTTGGGATTCGCGGGGAGCTTTGTCGATGATGTCCTGGAGGGTGGTCTCATCTAAAAACCGGTTAATCACATTGTTCAATTCTTCCCAAAAAGGCCTGGTAAGACAGGTTTTTTCCATCTCACATTCGACTCCGGGATATGAGCCGTCGACGCATTGAACCGGGCTGAGAGGTCCTTCCAGAACTCTTAAAATTTCGCCGACGGAGATCTCGTTGGCGGGCCGGTTGAGCTCATAGCCGCCTTGTGCCCCGCGGACGGAACGAACGATGCCCGCTTTGCGCAGGCTGGAAAAGACCTGTTCAAGGTAGGACTCGGAAAGGTTTTGACGTTCAGCGATGACGCGCAGGGCAACAGGCCCGTTGACTGCATGCAATGTCATATCGGCCAACGCTCGTAAGCCGTATCGGCCACGGGTTGAGATGTTCATGGGACATACTCCTTCCACATTGGTTAATAAATTTATAACATAAAAGCAGCCATCTTACAAGGGATAGCCGTAAGGACGATGCAGTATGGCATAAATTGGAGACCAAAATCGTCCCGGTTTCACGGCAAAATAAACATTGACAAATTTGAGAAGCCGATGTAAAATCTTACTAAATATATTTCAAATCATATTAAATTTATAGGAATACTCGAATATATACTATCCGAGACTTGTGATGATAACTCCAACATGGGACCTGTCCGGCTGATACCTGAATTATTTTTTTACGCTTAAATATAACTAAACAAAGCGGAATACATATAATTAGAGATAACCGAAAGGGAGGAATAGACCATGCCTGTCGCTGAGAATAAAAAGCGGTACACCGGAGATGTCTTCGAACAAACGGTCCTGAAGGCGCTGAATCGTGTTAAAAACGGTTCGATCACGGTGATTAAACAGGACAATGTGATTATTCAGGTCAATATCTCCGAGTATCTGAGCTGGGCTGATGATGTTGAACCCCGATGTAAAAGCAATCGGCTGCGTTTAGTTTAATTGTTTAGGCCAATGGATTCTTGGGAGAGGAGTTGATACGGGTGGCTGAAAATGAAGCCCATAAAACGGAAAGTGCGTTAACCAACGAAGATCTGCAACGTTTGTTGGGTTTATTATCGAAGATTGCTTATGGCTCGGTTACTTTAATCATTCAGAACGGTAAAGTTGTCCAGATCGAAAAAAATGAGAAAGTGAGGTTGAAATAAAATTATAAGAAGTCCACTTACTGCTCTTGACGGTATAGAACCGAAGGTTTATAATATTATTAAACATATAGAATTAATAGGAATTATACCGACCAATCCATATTATCATCGTTGCATGCAGTTGACCGGAAAAGCCGGAGGCTGAGGATCATTCTTCGTGGTAAGATGAAGAATGACTCAGCCTTTTTGCTTTAATTGTCGAAAAACAACTAAAAAATAATGATTTAGCTGACTAAAAAATAGAGGCTAAGATAGTTTACCGGAGACGGTAGCGTATCTTAGCCTTTTTCATTATTTCAAAGGAGGATCTGCAAATGGCAGAGGCAGAGATGGGCCATACCAATGCTAAAGTCCCATCAAAACTCGTGGTTAATGAATTGGTGATATCTTATGAGAATCTGGCAACCGGCGAGATGACAGAGGCGGTTGATAAAGTATCACTGGATATAAAAGCCGGGGAATTTGTAAGCATCGTCGGCTTAAGCGGTTGCGGCAAAACTTCGTTCTTGAATGCGATCGCCGGTTTAATCAAACCGCAAAGCGGGTCCATTAAGGTTGATGGAAAACCGGTGGTCGGGCCGGGGCATGACCGGGCGGTAGTTTTTCAGAAAGCTTCTTTGCTGCCCTGGCGGTCTGTATTGAACAATGTTATTTACGGGCTGGAGTTGCGCGGTGTTAAAAAAAATGAAGCGCGTCAATTGGCTCTAAAGTATATTGAAATGGTTCATCTTAAGGGGTTTGAACATTATTACCCACACCAATTGTCCGGGGGGATGCAACAACGGGTCAATTTGGCAAGGGCCTTGGTTTGTGAGCCGGAGATCCTGCTTCTGGATGAGCCATTTGCGGCTTTGGACGCGATAACCCGGGAAGAGATGCAAAATGAATTGTTGTTGCTTTGGGAACAAACCCGAAAAACGGTATTAATGGTGACTCATCAAATTGATGAGGCAGTGTTATTGTCGGATCGAATTATCATTTTTTCAGCACGTCCTGCCAGGATTGTGGAAGAGGTCAAAGTAAATCTGCCCCGTCCCCGTACACCGCGATTGAAAAATGATGCGGAGTTTGACTTTTTAGCCAAAAAGATTTGGGGCCAAATTCATACGACAGCCGGAAAGAAGGTGAGCTTGGAATATGAAATCTAGAAACCATCAAGTTTTCGTAAGGAAATTCAAAGAGGAATTTGAAAGTGTCATTTTGGGAGGGGGTGTTATCGTTGCTTTGCTGGTGCTGTGGGAAATAGCCAGTGACTTACGATGGATTAATCCGATGTTTTCAAGCTCTCCATCCCGTATTGTCAACTCCGGATGGAAGATGATTACGGATGGCTCAATTTTTATACACATTCAATCCAGCGGGTTGATCTTTATCTATGGCTATCTGTTGGCGGCTGTGGTCGGAATACCATTAGGAATCATGCTGGGATGGTTTAAAAAGGCAAGTCAGGCATTGGGGCCGATTATTGCGGCATTTTATACGACTCCGCGGATTGCAATGATGCCTTTATTTATTATTTGGTTTGGGCTTGGAATCGGTTCAAAACTGGCATTGGTCTTTTTGAGCGCTGTTTTCCCGCTGATTGTCAATATGCAAGCGGCTGTGTCCAATCTGGATAAGGATTTAACCCGGGTTGCCGAAGCATACGGTGCAAATCGTCGCCAAATATTTTGGACGATCGCTTTGCCGGAATCGGTACCGTTTTTACTTACCGGGCTGCGTTTGGCTACCGGCCGTGCTTTGCTTGGAGTTGTCGGCGCGGAGGTATTTGGGGGGGCGGAAGGCCTTGGTTATTTGATTCAATACGCCGGAGCGACGTTTCAGACGGATATCGTTTTTGTTTGTGTGATTATTATCGCAGCTTTTGGGATGGTGATGGACCGGTCGTTACTGGCTTTGAACCGTCGCTTTGATGCCTGGAGAGGAAACGGTTGCTAAATGGGTTTATCGTGCCAATCAGTTATCATTGCATAACTGTTAATAAATTAATGCAAAGGAGAGAAAGGGAATGGCTAATGTTTCAGCATTTGCAGGAGTGGATGTCGGTTCGTTAGGAACGAAAACAGTGATTTTGGTCGATGGCGAAATTGCCGGATATAGTATCCTGCGGACCGGTATTAATACCGAGGAGAATGGATTACATGGCTTAGAAACTGCTTTGGAAAATGCAGGTTTAAAACGGGAAGATTTAAAGTATATCGTTGCCACGGGATATGGGCGGATCTCGGCGCCATATGCTGATAAAACGGTGACGGAGATCACCTGTCATGCCAAAGGTGCCCATTATTTACATCCGCAAACACGGACTATCATTGATATGGGCGGGCAGGATTGCAAAGCGATTCGCCTTGACGAAGACGGTAATGTGACGGATTTTGCCATGAATGACAAATGTGCAGCGGGAACTGGCCGGTTTCTTGAAGTTATGGCCAATGTCTTTAAGGTAAGCCTTGACGAATTAGGGCCTTTATCGCTGCGGGCAACCGAAGTGCTCCCGGTAAGCAGTACCTGCACTGTGTTTGCTGAATCAGAGACGGTCTCATTATTAGCACGTGGGGAGAGACCGGAAAATATTATTATCGGAATTCATCACGCGATCGCTAACCGCGTGGGCGGAATGTTTTCCAGAGTCGGGATTGAAAGCGACGTCTTTTTTTCAGGAGGCGTAGCAAAGAATATCGGAATGCGAAAAGCCTTGGAAGATGTGTTGAAGGTAAAGATCGTCGAACCCAAAAAGGATCCCCAACTTGTTGGGGCGATCGGCGCGGCGGTTATTGCCCAAAATTCATGGAAAAGGGGGAGATGAGATGGCGCTAAAAACATTGGAGATTATCAAAAAACGGCTGGAAGAAAGGCCAAAAGAAATTGAAAAGGCCCGTCGGGAAGGGCAAAAGGTTGTCGGATGGCAGGGCTATAACATCCCGGAAGAGATTATTTATGCACTGGGGTTAATTCCGGTGAGGATCGGCGTCGGCGGCGATGACCGGATGGTTGAAATCGGTGCGCGCTATATTTCAACCAAAAATTGTGTTTTTGTCCGTGAAACCGTCGGATTGTTCGCCGAAAACAATGACCCTTACGTCCAGAATACCGACATATTGGCTTTTGATGCCACCTGCCTGCAAACCTACAGGACGGCGGAGATCATACAGTATTACTTCAATAAAGAAGTGCTTATCCTTGGAGTACCACGTAACTTTTACTGGCCGGAAGCCAAAGTCTATTTTACGAAAGAAGTGGAGTATTTCACCCGGCGCTTGGAAAAACAGGCCGGAAAAAAACTTAATTATCAAATCCTGGCTGATACAATTGGGCTTTATGATCGGATCCGGAATGCAATTGTAACTATTTACACGTATCAGGCGGCCGCCGGGAACTATCTTTCGTGGGAAGAAACTTATGACCTCATCCACGCCGGATACTATCTGGATCGCCGGGAATACCTTTCCTTACTGGAGCAGGTGCTCGCCGAATTGCGGGAAAAACAAGGTCAACCGTTCATTGAGGCCGTTGAGGGTGAAGCCCGTATTTTCCTCTCCGGCAGTGTGCTCCCTCCCGGGGATAAAAAGCTAATCAAGATTATCCAAGAGGTCGGCGGAAGAATTGTCGGCGATGATCTCTGGTCGGGATTAATTCCTTATCTTGACGTAAAGATTCCGGAAAACTCCCTGCAAGGACTGGCGGTTGGATATCTCAACCGGACGCCCCATGGTGCTTTGCCCTATTTGGATCTGGATACAGACCGGCGAATCAAGCGGCTTAAAGAATTAATTCAGACCTTTAAGGCGCAGGGAGTGATTTATCATACGCTCCGTTACTGTGATCCCTATACGTTTAAAGCCAAGGAAACGAAAGATATCTTGCAAAAAGAGGGCATTCCCCTGCTGGAGATCCATACCGAGTATGCAGGATCCGATTTTGAGGCGATACGCACCCGGGTGGAAGCTTTCGTGGAAATGCTCAAAAACAGATATGACGAGGAGGTAGCGGTATGAGCGTGTCAGGCAACGTCTTCAGGTATCCGGAGGAGATAAGAGATGATTTTTTACAGACGGCCGATATCCAGTTTCGGGACGGTTCAAAAGCGAGTCCCGCAGAAGTGTGGCATTATTTAACGGAGATCGGCCCCAAAAAGTACCCCCACATCTATGACTATAGCAATTACTATGGCCGAAAAATATCGGGTGACGTTACCCTGCCATTCTCGCTGAAACATAATTATCTGATAATGACGATGGATGAACGGATGACGAAAGCAAAGCAAAACGGCATTCCGGTGGTGTTTGTCCAAGGGGGGCAAAGTGTCGATCCCTATTATGCTGCTGGCGCGATCGCGTTACGTCCGGCCAGTGTCGGCATTTGGGCCAGCTGTCAGCATGAAGGGTTAAATTTAAACCAGGAAGAGGTCAGAAGAGCCAATCAAAAGGAAAAAGCCTACCGGGCGATCAGTTTTGAAGTCTGCCAATCCGCCGGTTATGAAAATATCCAGGAAGGTACGGTGCCCGTTGACATGATTGCGCCATATTCCTGCTTGCGCTGCTCCGATGTTTCCTATGGGTTAGAAGCCCATCGCCATGGTAAACGAAAGGATGTTAAGTTGTTTTTGGCGGATTATCCGTTGGATCATCAGAAAGATAAGGAATGGGCCATTACCTATTTTGCGGAAAATATCCGGCGCTTGATTGAGAGCATTGATGAATTGACCGGGGGAAAAACCACGGCCGAGGATTTGCGAAAAGAGATCAAGCTGCATAACGAAGGCCGAAGGTTGGCGATGGAGATAGCCGATTTATGGTGGTCTGCCGAAGTGCCACCAACCAACGGTAAAGATCGACGTGACTTATTTCAAATGGGAGGAATGGAACTGCACGGCGATCCGGAAGCCAGTTTGAGTCTGTTAAGGGAAGCCAAAGGTTATATTGCCGAAAGGGTGAAAAAAGGCCAGAAAGGTTTTGGTGTGAGCGACAATCCGGTTCGGATCTTTGTTTGTGGTTCCTGTGTTTTCCCAAATGAATACCGGATTGAAGAAGTGGGTGGGATTGTCGTTGGCAATGACAATCATTGGAGCGATATTACCACCATTGTTGAGGAAGACGGTGATCCCTTTTACAATCTGGCGAAGGCTGTCTTATCTTATCCCTACGAACAATCGATTAAAGAACGGGCCAAGTGGACGGTTGAGCAAATTAAGCGTTCGCGGGCTGATGGGGTCTTGTTTTTATATAACTGGGGCTGCAATACTCAATCGGCGGTGGCCCGGGCGCTGGTTGACGAGATTAAACGGGAGTCCGGTGTCCCGACCCTCATCATTGAACACGAACAACAGGGGACCCAGAGCGAACAGTTGCAAAACCGGGTCAATGCGTTTGTGGAAATGTTGAAATGACATAACTTATGAAAAGGGGAAGTGTGATGATAAGAAAAGTTATCCGTTCACTGGTTGTTATTTTATTGTTTGCCATTATCATACTGCCAATGGTTTATGGTAAAAGCAGTTCCCAAAAACCCAAAAAACTGGTTACCATCCGTTTGGCCAATCTGGCAGTTGGCATCAGTAGTATGCCCCAACAGATGGCCCTTGAAAAAGGGATCTTTGAGAAACATGGGATTGATCTTAAAGTTATCAACTTTGTCAAAGGCGGGCCGGAAGCAACGGCCGGAGTAGCCAGCGGGCAGGTTGATATGGGTTCCTACGGAAGCCCGATTATTATCGGGATCGCAAAGGGTTTGCCAATCAAAATTGTGGCATCACCGCCGAATAAACGAATTGATTTTGTTCTGGTGTCGACAAATGCAATCAAAAAAGTAACAGACTTAAAAGGAAAGACTGTGGCGACAGGCGCTTTGGGCGGTGGGATCCATCAATCATTTTTGAAGATTCTCGCCGCACACGGTATGTCGGAAAAGGATGTGAAAATTATTGCCACCGGCGGTACAGATGCTTATATGATCTTGACCTCGGGAAAGGTAGCTGCCGTGCAGACTAACTTGGAGGTGGCGATTCGGGCCGAATTGGAAGGTACGGGCCATCTGCTGGCGGAAGCATCAAAATATTATAAAAATTATCAACACAGTTTCGTCTTTGCCACCATCAAATTGATTGAGACTAACCCCCAAGCGATTCGCAACTTTTTAAAAGCAAGCCGTGAAGCTTATCAATACGCCAAGGCCCATCAGGAAGAGTTAGTCGCGTATACGGTCAAGAAACTGAATATGGATGAACGAGTTGCCCGGGAATATTGGAAGAGGACCATTCCAAAATGGGATTTAAGCTTTAAGATTGATATTCCCGGCACTGAAGGAGCCTTAAAAACGCTTCAGGAGCTGAAAGAGGTCGAACCGAATGTGGTCTTTGATCAAGATCGCTTCATTGATTTAAGATTTACAAAATAATTGCTTTTAAGAGTTAAAGGAGTGGATTGTTTTGGATATTACGAAGCTAAACTGGGATCTTGAGAAAGATGTCATTGTTGTCGGTTTTGGAGCCGCTGGTGCGGTTGCGGCTATTAATGCGCACGATCATGGCGCTGCGACGCTCGTCCTTGAAAAGATGAAGCATCCGGGAGGATCGTCAATTTTGGCGGGTGGAGCCATGAAGGCGGTCCACGATATTGAAAAAGCGGTCGCTTATCTGACTGCGACTCAGGGGGGCCGGGTTGGGGAAAAACTGATTACGACATTTGCCCGGGGTCTGTATGAACTCCCTGATTATCTTAGGGAACTGGCCAAAGTGGACCACGCTACAGTTGCGGTTCACCCACCCCATGGAAGTGCCGGTGTCTATCCCTTTCCGGGGGCTGACACCTTTTTCACCACGTTTATTCAAGAAATTCCCGGATTTACGGGTTATGATTGGTGTAATACCGGTGGAAATTTAAATGGACAGCGGTTAATAAAGTTATTGGTTGATAACATTGAAGCCCGCGGAATACCGGTTTTTTACAATACGTCCGTAAGTGCTTTAATTACCGATACTGAGGGAGCGGTAGTGGGTGTGAAAGCAGTTTTAAATGAAAAAGAAACTTTCATTAAGGCCAGAAAAGGCGTGATTCTGGCTACGGGTGGTTTCGAGTTTAATGAAAAACTGAAGCGGGAATATTTTGAGGCCATTCCGGTCTACTCCATGGGCAATCCCGGCAATACGGGGGATGGGGTTTTAATGGCGCAAAAAGTGGGGGCAGCATTGTGGCATATGTGGCATTTTCACGGTTCTTACGGATTTAAGTTTCCCGATTTCGAACCGGCATTCCGAAACGCTTTGGGTGGAGCCCGTCATGAAGGACGTAAAGTTGCCTGGATTTTAGTCGATCAATTGGGGAAAAGATTTATGAATGAGTATCATCCGGCTCCTCAGGATACGATGCACCGACCGCTAGAGTATTTTGATCCGGATCTTCCGGGTTATCCCCGGATCCCGGCCATTATGATTTTTGATGAAGATGGCCGAAAGCTCGGAAGAATCGCCAATCCATTGACTGCCTATGAACAACATAAATATCATTGGAGCTTTGATAACAGCGCCGAAGTGGAGCGGGGGTGGATTAAAAGGTATGATTCCATCGAAGCTTTAGCCGAAGGATTTCATCTGGATGCCCGCAGGTTGGTAGCCACCATCGAACGTTGGAATGAACAAGTCGGGAAAGGGCGTGATGAAGATTTCGGGCGTCCGCCGGGGACGATGGTTCCCATCAAGAAACCGCCTTTTTATGCCGTATATGTCTGGCCAATCTGCACCAATACTCAGGGCGGCCCGGAACATGATGAAAAACAGAGGGTGTTGGATCCATACGGAAATCCCATTCCCGGGCTTTATGCCGTGGGTGAATTAGGGTCTTTCTTCGGCCATTTGTACTTATTGGGTGGGAACTTAAGTGAGTGCGTGATTGGCGGACGGATTGCCGGAAAGGAAGCGGCAGGAGCGGGCGCGCCGTAAGCATTTTGATGGGAGTCGCATCTAAATTTAAAAATTAATGTTGACTGAGTTCATTCTATTACTTATAATTTAAGCAATAACTCTCATTCAAAACTGAATATGTTTAAAGTTTGCTCTTATCCAGAGAAGGGGAGGGAACGGCCCAATGAACCTTCGGCAACCTGCGAGAAAAGGTGCCAATTCCGTCGGGTGGGAACCCGAAAGATGAGAGAGGTAACTGTGTGTATTATGGAAACCTCTTTCAGTTGAAAGAGGTTTTTATTTTAGTTAAATGCGGGGAAACGCGTCATTTCGTTTATTCAACGTTTGACAGTGATATAATAGTAACATTTATGGTAAAAACATAAATTTACTTTTATCTACATTCTTAACACGAGGTGATTCCTATGCCGATCAAAATTCCGAATAATCTTCCTGCCACTGAAATCCTGACCCGTGAAAACATCTTTGTGATGACCGAGGAACGGGCGATTCACCAGGATATCCGTCCGCTGCGGATTGCCATCTTAAATCTGATGCCGACCAAAATCGTCACCGAGACCCAATTGCTGCGGTTGATCGGGAACACTCCCATCCAGGTGGATGTGGTTTTATTGCATCCCAAGACCCATACGTCTAAAAACACTTCTGCGGAGCATTTGGAAACCTTTTATAAGACTTTTGACGAGGTACAGCACGAAAAGTTCGACGGGCTGATCATTACTGGCGCTCCTGTGGAACAGCTGGACTTCCAAGAAGTGAACTATTGGAATGAATTGACGGAGATCATGGACTGGTCGGTACATAACGTATTTTCCACGTTTCATATTTGCTGGGCTGCCCAGGCCGGGTTGTACCATCACTACGGAGTCCCCAAATATCCCTTGCCTGAAAAAGTCTTCGGCGTTTTCAAACACCGGGTGGTCAAGCAAAACGTGAAGTTATTGCGGGGCTTCGACGATTTCTTTTACGCTCCCCACTCACGCCATACGGAAGTCCGGGCGGAGGATATCGAAAAGGTGAAGGAGTTGGAGATCCTCTCGGTGTCCGACGAAGCCGGCATCTATATCGTTGAGGGGCTGGGAGGTCGTCAGGTCTTTGTGACGGGCCATTCCGAATATGATGCGGACACTTTGAAGTACGAATATGACCGGGATATTGCTAAAGGAATGAAGATGCAGTTGCCGAAGAATTATTTCCCTAACGATGACCCGACGCAGCGGCCGCTGGTGCGGTGGCGGAGCCATGCCAACTTGCTTTTTGCCAACTGGCTCAACTATTATGTCTATCAAGAAACACCGTATAATCTCAATGAAATCAAATAAGATGGGCGTAATGAAGAGGCCTATGGTCACTTGGCATACAGCAAAATAAACGTTGACAAATTAGCCGGACCGATGTAAAATCTTACTAAATAAATAGGATTACTTGATTATGTGAGGTAAGACGAGATGAAGATTTCGACACGGGGCCGATACGGCTTAAGGGCCATGTTGGATTTGGCGGTGTTTTCCGGCGGAGAGCATGTGGCGCTGAATGCCATTGCCGAACGGCAAAATATATCTGAGAATTATTTGGAACAG
>JAKOSX010000015.1 GCA_029776595.1 Bacillota bacterium
ATATCGATGAGGGCGGGCGAAAAACGAAAACCATCGCCTTTATCCGGACCATTCCTATTCTCAACCGCGGAAAAAATTGGGCCAGCGTCGTTATTTTGTTGGACGAAGAGCAATTGATGCAAGGCCTGAAGAGTATCGAAACGTTCGATCACAGCAGTATCGTCATCGTCGACCGGAATAACCGGCAGCTGGCGGTCGCCGGTACAGAGGAATTTGTCGGAAAAATCGACTTTCAGGCGCTGACCGGTGGGGGCGAAAGCGGTATCAGTTATCAAAAAATCGACGGCAAAAAGGTCGTTATCTCCTATACCGTATCTGAGCTTTCCCATTGGAAATCGCTAATTATTATCCCGGTCCGGGTGTTTTGGGAAGAAATCGACTATATCGGGAAATTGACCTTTTTGGGTTTGTTTGGCTGTCTGGTGTTGGGCATTCTGTTGACCTATTGGGCATTGAAGAAAAATTACAATCCGCTGCACCAGTTGATCAATTTGTTGGAGAAACGCCAAGGCGAAGTCTTTGACGAAACATGTGATGAGTTTTCATTTATTGAAAATGCCATTGACAAAACTTATGCTGAGCTGGAACGGGTCGATGCTGAACTGAAACAGCAAAATGACTTGTTGCGAAGGCAGTTGTTAAATCAACTGATGGCCGGGGAGGTCAGTCCGGAGTGCATCCGTGAACGTTTAGCCCTTTATGATATCCGGTTTATTTCGGATTACTATGCAGTGCTTGCTTTTTACATTAATGATTATGATGAAGAACGGGTGAAGCCGGAGGGGAGCCTTTCCGGTTTAAAGAAAGCCCAGGCATTGGTGGCTGACACCTTTATGAAACGGATCGGCCCGGAAAACCAAGGGTTTATGACGGAAATGGGCGGGACATTGTTATGCCTGTTTAATTTTGATTCCAACCCATCCGAAGAATGGAAGGGCGTTCTCCGGGAAATTGTTTCGCAAACAGTTGTTACATTGGAAAAAGAGTATGGCATTGGAATGGTGGCCGCCATCAGCAATCTTCATGATTCCCTCAAGGATATTTCGGTTGCCTGTCATGAAGCAATTCGGGTTATCGAACAACAAAAAATGCTGGGGATGGACGATATTATCTTCTATGAGGACTTGTTACAGCTACCGAAGGGAGATTATTATTATCCGCTTGAAATTGAGCAAAAACTGATCAACATGATCCGCATCGGGGACTTGTATGGGTCCTCAAGAGTTGTCGAAGAGATTTTTGCACGCAATTTCAAAGCAGCGGTCCTCCCGGTGGAAGTTGGAAAGTGCCTGATTTATAACTTGCTCAGTACGATGATGAAGGCCATGAGCAAGATCAATATCATCGTTCGCAATGATTTTTTTGAAGATCTTAGCTTGATCGAGAAATTGCTGCGACAGGACAGCATTTCCGAAATCAAAGAAGGAGTGCTTGCTGCTTTAACCGTTTGCTGTGAATATGCCGAGCAATGGCATGAAGAGCAACAAAAGAATCGGTTAAAACAGGAAGATATTCAATTGGCTAAAAAGGTTCAATATTATGTGAATGAAAATTATCGGGACGTTAATTTATCCATTACGACGATCGCCCAGCATTTTGAGGTCAATCCGGTGTATTTGTCCCGGGTTTTCCTGGAACATACCGGTGAGGGATTGCTGGATTACATGAACAAGTTAAGGATTGCCAAAGCCAAGCAACTGTTGAACCAAATGAACAATTTGGATGAAGTGGCTTTGGCGGTCGGATATTCCAATACCCGGACGTTTTCCAGGGCTTTTAAAAAAATTGAAGGGGTCACCCCAGGTAAGTACAAAAAAGTCGAGGTTAGCTGCCTTTTAGAAAATTTGTCTTAACTTTTTCACAAATTGTCCGTTTACTTTCGATTAACAAAAGGTTACTATTTTGTTAACGATGAACATTTCCGTGTTCATCGAAAAAGTAAGGAGGGGATTTTGTGAAAAAGCTAAGATCAATTGGACTGCTGCTTATTTTGGTGCTTTTAGTCAGTTCAATGATTTCAGCCAAATCCATTTATCCGCTGAAATCCGATGTAACTCTCACCTGGTGGATGGAGTTACACAGCAACGTATCGCAGGTGGTTAAAAACTTTGGCGATACCGAATTCGCCAAGGAACTCCAGAAGAGAACCGGAGTTAAAATTAAGTTTATCCATCCTGCATCCGGTTCGAGAGCTCAGGTTAATGAAGCTTTCAACCTGATGCTGGCCTCCGGCGATCTCCCGGATATTATCGAGTATTACTGGTATGATATGCCGGGCGGTCCCAATGAAGCCATTAAAAACGGATATATCCACAAATTGAATTCGATTATCGACAAATATGCTCCCAATCTGAAAGCGTATTTGAAGAAACATCCGGAATACGACAAAATGGTCAAGACGGATGAAGGGAGCTACTATGTATTCCCGTTCCTGAGAGCGGATCCCGCCTTGGTTTCCACGGCCGGCCCTATTATCCGTAAAGACTGGCTGGATGAGCTTGGCCTTCAGGTTCCGACCACCTATGATGAGTGGTACACCGTATTGAAGGCGTTCAAAGAGAAGAAAGGCGCGACGGTGCCGTTGTCCATTCGCTATGATAACCTGAACGCCATGTTGGCGGGAGGCGCCGATAACACCGGTGATTTCTATCAGGAAAACGGAAAAGTTAAATACGGTCCGATGGAACCCAGCCGGAAGAAATTCCTGGAAACCATGAATAAATGGTATAAGGAAGGCCTGCTGGATAACAACTTTGCGACCAATACCTCCAAAATCATCGATGCCAATATCCTGACCGGCAAAGCCGGAGCCACTTATGGTTCGGGCGGAAGCGGTATTGGCCGGTACATGGCGGCGATGGAGAAAGATCCGAAGTTTAAACTGACCGGAGCGCCGTATCCTTCGCCCAGGAAAGGCCAAAAAGCCAGATTTGCCAACCGGAGCCAGTATTATGGCCCGAACAGCAACGGTAGCGCGGCCATCAGCACCAAGTGCAAGAACGTGGAACTCGCTGCCAGAGTGCTGGACTATGCTTACAGCCCGGAAGGACATCGCTTCTATAATTTCGGTATCGAGGGCGTAAGCTACACCATGAAGAACGGCAAACCCATTTATACGCCGTTAATCACCAACAATCCGCAGGGATTGGCCATGACTCAAGCCATGTCTCATTATATGCGGAGTCACTGCAACGGCCCGTTCGTTCAGGATAAAGGTTATATCGAGCAATATTACAACCTCCCGGAACAACAGGAAGCCGCCAAAGTATGGCCGGATAATGATTGGGGTAAATATATGTTGCCTCCGATCACTCCGACTCCGGAAGAAAGTCGGGAACTGTCCCGGATCATGAATGACGTGAATACCTATGTCCAGGAAATGACCATGAAATTCATCATGGGCGTCGAATCGCTGGATAAATTCGACGATTATGTTGCCCAGCTGAAGAAGATGGGTATTGAAAGAGCCATTGCCATCAACCAGGCGGCTTTGGAACGGTATAAGAAACGTTAATTTGCGTTGCTCAACGTGAAAGTGGACCCGTGAAAGCGGGTCCACTCTTCAAATGGACATTAAAGCACATTATGGGAAAGGAACACAACTGCGATGAGTATGGAGAGTGTTGTGAAACAAAAGACTGTTGTAACGCAGACCGCTCCTAAACAGAGTCTGGGCAAGCGGTTAAAAGACGATTTCCAGCGTAACCGGGCCTTATATCTTATGGCTCTTCCGGTATTGGCATTTTACATTATTTTTCATTATGTCCCGATGTACGGAGCCATCATTGCCTTTAAAGACTTTTCACCTATGAAGGGAATCCTCGGCAGCGAATGGATTGGCATCCAACATTTCAAAGACTTTTTCGGCAGTATTTATTTCAGCAGAATATTATTTAATACGTTGAACATCAGTATCTCCACATTGATATTTGGTTTTCCGGCTCCCATTATCTTAGCGTTGTTAATCAATGAACTTCGCAGTAAGGTTTTCTCACGGACCGTCCAAACGGTCACCTATATGCCGCACTTTGTATCGCTGGTCGTTATTTGTGGTTTGATTAAGGAATTCACTCTGGATACGGGCGTAGTAAATCAGGTCTTGAGCGTATTTGGGTGGAAACCCGTGAGCATGCTCAACAAACCGGAGTTGTTTGTGCCTATTTATGTTATTTCGAATATTTGGCAGGAAGTCGGTTGGGGGTCAATTATTTATTTAGCGGCGTTAACCGGTATTGATCCGCAACTTTATGAGGCGGCTAAAATTGACGGGGCAGGCCGTTTCAAACAATTAATTCATATCACCATCCCCGGGATTCTTCCGACCATCGTCATTCTGTTGATTTTGCGAATGGGCCGGTTATTGAATGTTGGTTTTGAGAAAATTATCCTCCTCTATAATCCGGCGATTTATGAGACTGCCGATGTTATCTCGTCGTTTGTTTACCGTAAGGGGCTTTTGGAATTCAACTGGAGCTACAGTGCAGCCGTCGGATTATTCAATTCAGTGATTAACTTCTTTATGTTGTGGTCAAGTAACTGGCTCAGCCGTCGGCTGAAAGGTGAAAGCCTTTGGTAGAGGGGAGAGAACGGGATGATTAAAGAGAGTATCGGTGAACGGATTTTCAATGTAATCAACATTTGTTTGATGATTTTGCTGATGGTTGTTACGGTTTATCCTCTGTTGTACGTGGTTTTCGCGTCATTGAGCAATCCCATGGATTTAATGGCCCATCAGGGTTTGCTCTTGAAACCGTTAGGATTAACCCTGGGATCATTTTATAAGGTCTTTCAAAACCCCAATATTATTTCGGGTTATAAAAACACCATTTTTGTCGTGTTTTTCGGGGTAATAGTGAATGTTTTTATGACGGCGCTCGGGGCTTATTTCCTCTCGAGGAAAAAGGCTTTATGGGTGCGACCTGTTACCATTTTGATCGTCATTACCATGTTTATCAGCGGCGGATTGATTCCTTTCTATTTCACGGTTAAAAGTTTACACCTCTATAACTCATTGTGGGCTTTGATCATTCCCACGGCCATCAACACCTATAATATGATCATTATGCGTACGGCCTTTTCGGCCATTCCGGATGAAATGGAAGAGTCCGCCATTATCGACGGGGCCGGGCATTTTACCATTCTGTTTAAGATTATGATCCCGTTGGCCATGCCGACCATCGCGGTAATGATCCTTTATTACGGCGTGCACCATTGGAATGCCTGGTTCCATGCCATGGTTTTTCTGTCATCTCGGGAAATGTTCCCCTTACAGCTCATTTTGCGGGAAATTCTCATTCAGAATGATACCACGTATATGACGGTCAATTCAGCCACCGGTGAAGAGGCCATGATCAGCGAAACCGTGAAATATGCCGTTATCGTTGTGGCCACGCTTCCGATTTTGGCACTCTATCCATTCTTACAACGCTATTTCGTGAAAGGGGTTATGATCGGGTCCCTGAAAGGTTAGTGAGATAGCGCGAAGAAGTCAGTCAAACAGATTGCAGGTCAGGTTACGCTGAAATCGTGTTTCCTGGCTTCTTTTTTTGTTTTAGGGTAGAAGCTTGTCCATGGGTACGGTTATCCCGTTTCCTGGCGTTATAAGACAAAAGCTCGTTTTGATCACCGTCTGCATCACCCGGGCATATCATGTATCAGAATAGGCATACCTGCTTCGCTAAGGGAAAATGCAGTTTACTCTGCATTTCTTATATTGGTGATCATTCTGCATATGGAGGTACCGCGATAAAAAGAACGGGAAATCTCTAATCATCACAGCATATGAAGATAACTTCTCCGCCTGGCGAAGTGGTAGGAGGAGGAGAGGCATGTCACCGTTAATGAATGGTAAGTGCCAACCTGAGCTTGAGAGATTGAGTCCCCGTGAACGTGAAATATTACCCTTGGTTGCCCAGGGTTTAGATAATCGTGAAATCGGTAAAAAATTGTTTATCAGCGAAAAGACAGCAAAAAACTACATCACCAGCATTCGCAAAAAACTGGGATTGGCTAACCGGACTCAAATTGCTCTGTTTGCGCTCAGAGAAGGGCTGATTGAACTGTATCCGAAAGAAAACGAGGAATAAATAGGAAAAGTTTAAAAAAGGGCCGCAAGGCTCTTTTTTTGGAATGAGTTACCGCGAATACCCGGATTTACATAAAGGGAAAACCGAAAAAAAGTTGAAATAGGAGATTACCGAAATAGTTAAAGTCGGCCTGAAGTCAACTCGAAGATTACAAACGCACTCACAGTCAAAGCTGACATCGCCGTTTAATAACCATTAAACAAAGGAGTTAACTTCAGAACAACCATGACGACACGATTGAAAAAAACATTTTCAGCTTTCATTGCAGCACTGATCGCCGTTGGGCTCTTAGTAACGCATGCAACTTCAGCTCAAGCAGCAGAACAAAGCAACCATCGCGGAAACGGACAAATCAAACAGGCTTCACCTGTCGTCCCGGACGACGGTAGGGAAGGAAAAGCCAATGCGGATACCGCCGTTGCCATCTCTCCGGAAGAGGAAGCAATGGTCAGGTTGTTAAACCAGGACAGAGCGAATGCTGGTTTGCCGCTTTTGGAGATCGATCTTTCCTTGGTTCGGTTGGCCCGGGAAAAAAGCGGGGATATGGTCGCCTATAACTATTTCGGCCATATATCCGAGCGCTTGGGTAGCGTTTATGAACAAGTGTTAGATGCTGAAATCCCGTGTACTGCCGTTGCAGAAAATTTGGTTAACGCGACGAATATTGACAAAGCCCATCTCTTTTTGATGCGTAGTTCGGTCCATCGGAGTAACATTTTGAATCCCGCATTTACCAAAGTAGGAATCGGGATCGTTCCCGGAGGACCCAAAGGGAAAATGATTACCCAAATCTTCTTAAGGCAGTAGCCATTGACGTATCCGCTAACTGTATCGAAGATGTCAGATTGACTGTTAACGGGACTCATGAACTGAAATCATAAAAAACCCGGCAAAGTTGATGCCGGGTTTTTTCGTTATGCCTTCCGATAGCACAACCTTGGCCCAATGCATATACTGTACTAGAATTTCGCCCAGTCTTAAGATTTAAGCCTATTTCGTCATTTGCGATGATATAGATCGTTCATGATTGAGATTCGGCAGCGCATGCTGCCGGATACCGATGAAAGGAGGTTAGAAAATGGGAGATAATGACAAGGATGAAAAAGTCCTGGACAATGAGGCAAAGAATGAAGAGCCCAAAAAGAAGAAACGCTCCAAAAAGTCAAAAAGTGCCACTTCCCCAGTTGAAGTGGATTCCATAGAGTCCCCGGAACAACCGGAACAGCAAGAAAAACCGAAGAAGAAAACGACGAAAAAGAAGACCAACGGAACAAAGCAGAAAAAAGAGGGCACAAAGAGGAGAAAATCCAAGGTAAAGAGCGATAATAAAGAAACTGAATTGTCAGGTCAAAGTGAGCTCGGCCAGGTTAAAGTCGATGTTCTTTCCAAACAAATTCTTCCTTCCCCGGGAAGCAGTTCCAAGGCCGTCCAGGTTGGCGGCAAGAACATCGATTTGGTGCCGGAAGCAGCCGATTTGAAAGGTGCCTCGGTACAGTTGGGTCCTGTACTTTCGGGTACCGCGAGCGTTGAAACTGTCCAAGAAGCAACTTTACCGTTCCGTGCGATTAAAGTACGCAATGTTGTCGGCAAAGTCGTTAATCTGGTGGCTGAAGTGATTCCCAATAAAGTGATTGTCCAGGGAGTCGTCCATGAACAGTTATTCTTTGTCGGCACGGATGATTTGGTGCATCACATTTCGGATGATGTCAATTTCAGTACCTTCCTGGATATTCCCGGAGCCATGCCCGGCATGAATGCCCAGGTTACGGCGAACATCGAAGAAATCATTCCGGAATTGGCTCCGGACGGACTGAGTGTCGTTAAAAAGATCATCCTTGAAGTCTTTGTGAAAGTCACTGAAACCGTCCAGGTGAACTTCCTGCCGGGGAACGGGCCGTTGCTCCTCCTGAAACAGGTGGTTGGAGAAAATACCGTTCAGACGCTGGTTGAAACCGACTTCACATTACCGGTCCCGGCCATCAAAGTCGATGAGATTGTGGGACGGATCGAAAATATTGACGTAGAAGTCATTGAAAATAAAGTTATCATTCAAGGTGTACTTCACAAGCAAATCTTCTTCATTGACACCAATAACGTCGGACGGCATCAGGCCGAGGATGTGCCGTTCAGCACGTTTGTCGATCTGCCTGGCGCCGTGCCTGGAATGGATGTGCAGGTGCATCCGCGGATCGAAGTCATCCTGTTTGAGCTCATCTCTCCGACGATACTGCGGCAAAAGGCCGTGATGGAGTTTTTTGTCAAAGTCACGGAGACTGTCCGTCAAAACGTCACGGTAGGCGACGGGCCCCTCTTCAAAGTGGAAGAATTTATCGGTGAAAATAAGGTCCAGGAACTCAGCGAAACCGTCATCACGTTAGATGTTCCTGCTGTCAAAGTCCGGGAGATCATCGCCAGAATCCAGGATATCGAGAGCTTCGTAATCACCGACAAAGTCATCGTCCAGGGTATCTTGCACAAACAGATCTTCTTTATCGGGACGGACAATATCGAACGCCATCAGGCCGAAGATATCCCGTTCTCCCTGTTTCTCGATATACCGGGAGCCGTTACCGGCGATAATGTCCATATTCAACCGATTATCGAAGCGGTATTCTTTGAGCTCCTGTCGCCGACCCAATTGCGGCAGAAAGTGGTCTTCGCCATCCATGCCGTGGTGGCTCGTGAAATCCAGTTGAATCTGGTGTTGAGCACCGGGCCTCTCTTCAAAGTCGAACAGGTCATCGGAGAAAATACCAAACAGGTCCTGGTCATCCGGAGAGAACCCATCGTTCCGCCGCCTCCTGTCAGTCCGATCACCATTGATACGGTGACTATCGTCTTCCCGGAAGCGGTGGCCGGTGAACAGCAAATCATCATCCGTAATGAACTGGAACTTCCGGTGACAGCCATCAAGATCAAGGAGATCCAGGCCATTATCACCGACTTGTCGGCGACCATCGTGACTGACGGCGTACTGGTCCAAGGTGTCGTCGAAAAGAC
>JAKOSX010000016.1 GCA_029776595.1 Bacillota bacterium
GCTAAACGGGCTGCGGAAACCTGGGCCCAATTAAACCAGATTAAACTGGGGGATTTTGTTGGTGTCAGTTACGATTATGATACTTGGCAGGTTGATTTCAAACCTAAACGGGGGAACGGCCGCCTTTACCGGTTTTTGGTCCAAGCGAACGGCCAGGTGAAGGTGTTACGGATCGCCTCGCAAGGGTAGGGCGTCGGTTGTTTCTTGTACATTCGAAGAGCGGATAAACGAAAAAGGGTTGCCTGACGGATCAGGGAACCCTTTTTTATCCGGCAAACACGTGGTCGCCGATTTGTACGATGGTGGGCCGTGACCGGATCCAACGGGACGAGGTCTTGGCGGGATTGTAAAAATACAATGCGCCGTAAGTCGGATCCCACCCGCTTAATGCCAGTTGAGCGGCTTTATAAGCGGAGGCCACCGGCTCGTTCCAGATTTGTCCGTTGGCCACCGGTTCGAATTGGCCCCTTTTTAGAACGTTGGCAGTTACAGTCTTGGGGAATTTGCCGGATTTCATCCGGTTTAAGATCACCGCGCCGACGGCAACCTGACCGCGTAATGGCTCCCCTTTGGCTTCCGCGCTGATGATCCGGACCAACATTTCATATTCTTTTGCGGATAAGACTGTTTTCTTGGCCGAGGTACCGGATGTTGCCGGAGCGCCGGAGGCCTTGGCGGTTGTGGCCGGTTGGGAAGTGGCCCTTTGGCTTGTTTTCGCGGCCACAGCTGTTGTCGCGGTTTGGGCGGTCGCCGTCTCTTTCGTCTCCTGCGTCGCTTGGCCCACCTCGGTATTGACTTTTTGAGGCGGCTGAACCGTTGCCAGGGTCTTGGCAGCCGGTTTCTTAACAGTTGCCGTTGGCGTCTTTCGGGACACGGAACCGGAATCGAAAATGACGATGCTCGGCAGGAGCGCCGAATAGCCAAAAATACAAAGCGCCATCAGGGAACTAAATACTTTTTTCATCATTTTAGTCGCCTCCTTTCTGTCGTTTTCACCGTAATTCCATTAATTGCTTTCGAGTTGACAAAAATGACGCATTAAGTATTATACCAGCGACAGTCCATGGAAATGAAGTGGTAATTGTTTGAAATAAATCTTCTGTTAACGGGTAGGAGTTTTGGTAGTTTTCCCGAAATAGCTTTATCGAAGGAAGTGGTAACCATGGATTTGTTTTCCCAAGGTCCTGAAATCTCCAGGGAAGCGCCGCTGGCTGCCCGGATGCGGCCCCGTTCTCTGGAGGAATTTTACGGACAGGAGCATATTGTGGGGGAAGGGCGGCTGTTGCGGCGGGCCATCGAAGCGGACCGGCTGACATCCATGATTTTTTACGGGCCGCCCGGTACGGGCAAGACCACCTTAGCGGAGATCATCGCCAAGACCACCCAATCCCACTTTGAACGGTTAAATGCGGTAACGGCCGGTGTGGCGGATATCCGCCGGGTGGTGGATGAAGCCCGGGAGCGTTTAAAATTCTATCAGCGGAAAACCATTTTATTTATCGATGAGATTCACCGCTTCAACAAATCCCAGCAGGATGCGTTGCTTCCGGCGGTGGAGGAAGGGACCATTGTACTCATCGGGGCCACCACTGAAAATCCTTTTTACGAAGTGAACGCCCCCTTGGTCTCACGAAGCATGATATTCCGGTTGAATCCCCTCACCCGGGAACAGCTGAAAGCCATTATTGATTCGGCCCTCCGGGACGCGGAACGGGGGTTGGGCTATATGCGGATCCAATTGGCCGACGATGCCCTGGATTTTTTGTTGAATGTTGCCGACGGCGACGCCCGGATGACCTTAAACGCCTTGGAATTGGCGGCTGTAACGACCAAACCGGATCCGGAGACCGGAGTCCGTCTTCTGTCGCCGGAAGTGATGAAAGACTGTATTCAACAGCGTCCGTTGGTCTATGATAAACAGGGGCAGGCCCATTACGATACTATTTCGGCGTTTATCAAGTCCATGCGGGGTTCGGATCCCGATGCGGCTGTGTATTATCTGGCGCGGATGCTGACGGCAGGGGAAGATCCCAAGTTTATCGCAAGGCGGATGATGATTCATGCCGCGGAGGATGTGGGCAATGCGGATCCCATGGCCCTGTTGGTGGCGACTGCGGCGGCACAGGCCGTGGAGATGATCGGCCTTCCGGAAGCGCAGATTATTATGTCGCAGGCAGCCATTTATATTGCGACGGCGCCCAAGTCCAACGCCTGTTGCGCCGCGATCCATCAGGCCATGGAAGATGTCCAGGCCCTGGAGAATAAAATGGTCCCGCCCCATTTGCGGGACAGTTCTCATCCAGGAGTGAAAAAATTGGGGGACGGCGTTGGGTACCGATATCCCCATGACGATCCGGAAGGTTATATCCCTCAGGACTATTTGCCTGAAAATCTTTTGGGTAAAACCTATTACCGCCCCACGTCCAGAGGGTATGAGCGGGAGATTCAACATTATCTGGAACGCATTCGACAGCGAAAATTAAAAGGGGAATAACATATGGACCATTCTCCCCGGGTGTTGATCCACCCGGCTAAAATCATTGAAAATTACCGTGTGCTTCAGCGCCGTTGTTCTCAGGCGGGTATCGAATTGACGGCAGTTGTCAAAGGCATAGCCGGAGACCGCCGGATCATCCGGGCTTTCATCGACAGCGGTGTCACGGATCTGGGGGATTCCCGCCTGGAAAACCTGGAGTTCTTAGCCTCCGACCCTCGGGTTTTTCTCACCTTGCTTCGCCTGCCGGCCATTTCCGGTTTAGACCGGGTGATCCGCTATGCCAAGCGGAGTTTGAATGCGGAAATTGATGTGCTGCGTCTTTTGAACCAGCGGGCCGCAGCGGCCCGGACCACGCATGATGTCATGCTAATGGTGGATCTGGGCGATCTCCGCGAAGGGGTGGATCCGGCGGACCTGCGGCATCTGGCGGAGGAATGCCGGACACTGACTGCCCTCCGGGTTACGGGGATCGGCACCAATTTTTCTTGCTTTGCCGGGGTACCGCCCAGTAAGAAAAAACTTGAACTGTTGGTGGAATTGGGCCGAATGCTCCGGGATGAATACGGGTTCCCCATCCAACGGATTTCCGGAGGGAATTCCAGCAGCTTGCCGTTGGTCTATGACGGGGCCATGCCGCCGGGAATCAACCATTTACGGATTGGCGAAGGCATTTTGCTGGGAAAGGAAACCCTATACGGGAACCGGCTGCCGGATCTGCATCCGGACGCTTTTATCGTTGAGGCGGAAGTTCTTCAGTCCCAAATTAAAAAGAACCGTCCCGAAGGTGAGACCGGCCGGAACGCTTTTGGGAAAACGCCGGTCATTCCCGAGGTGGAGGCGGGGTATCGATTGCTCTTGAATATCGGGGCCCAGGATGCGGCGTTGAACGGATTGATGCCGCTGGATCCGGGGATCATCGTCCTTGGCGGCAGCAGTGATTATCTGGTGGCAGCCAGTACCCGGCGGGTGCCGGTGGGCACGCGCCTGCGTTTCATCCCCGATTACTGGAGCCTCTTAACCATCATGTCCACCGTATATATTAAAAAAGAATATTTCGAATCATGAATTGTTATGCTAAACTTTGGTAATGGCGATATTGATTGGGTACTGAGTACTGGGTACTGGGTGATGGAAGGAACGCTGACGCGTTCCATCTTGTGCGTTTCTTTCACAAAAAATCTTGACCCGCGCCTCATGCTTAAACTTGTGCATTATGTACTGTGCACTGTCAACTATACAAAGTCTATAGGAAAAGATGAACATTGCGTTAAACGTGCGGGTTATATTGACAGTAAAATAAAGGTATGATAGGATTTAATTAAATCATACTAAAATAGTAGGAATTGAAAAACGGGTGTCCGTACCGGTTTCCAACTTCTACGTTTCAAAGTTTCATGGGAGGTGTCATTATGGGAGAACGGATTTATTTCGACCATGCGGCGACAACCGGGGTTGA